>CAZVYE010000001.1:0-68175 GCA_964630895.1 uncultured Gammaproteobacteria bacterium
ACAGCCATTTCTGTTACCAGACGCATCTTCACCTCCAGAATATCTTCAGGCCGCCTTCTTGTATGCTCTGGAAGCAGAATTGGGACAGCAGCCAGATATAGTCTTAGCGGACACGCTTCCTGCACCTGGCAACGGTAATGAAAAACATTCAGTGGACTTTGACCAGAGGCAAGTGTTGCAGCTTGGCTTTGCTGGTGAATCTGGTGGACTTTCCGTCCAAGTCGAAGTCAAAGACAGCAAGCGTCCCCCAATCTGGAATGCTCCAGCAGACGGTCCCGTAACCCTTGACAATTTTAATGCAGTAGCAAAACAGATTGCGCAAACGACACTAAGCAATCTAGGTGTAAGCTATTCCGATCGCCCTACATGTCCATTACCGAATGACCCCACGGTGCTGGCTAGCTGGTTTGAGGCGTCTCGCTTGATTAGTCTGCGGGGTGAGCAGAATATTCGTATAGCCATTCAACACTACAATCGCATCTTGGAACGTCAGCCAACATTTCATGGTGCGTGGTCGGATTTGGCCCACGCGTATCAAATTTTGCCGGTCTACGTAGCTGACGCTCTTGCCCCACAAGAACGTGCCCGCACAGATCCCATGGCCCAAGCGGCTGCCAAGAAGGCTCTGGAATACTGCGCCGTAGACGCCCAGGCTTACCAGATAGCTGGGTACACGCCAGAATACAACGGTAGCAACCACTGGATTCGGAATGAGTACCGCATGCGCAGAGCGCTATCCATGGACTCCAATGACGCAGAAACTCTGCGCCATTACGCGGATATGCTAAAGCGGGTGGGCTATTTGGAAGATGCTAAGCGTGTATTGCATCACGCACTGCGAGTTGCACCTCTGCATGCAAGGATTCAGTTGGAGGCAGCCGTCATTGATTTGGACACTGAAAACCTCAGTGCCGCCAAACAGCGCATAGAGCATGCGAGAAAACTGGGCTCCAATCTGGCTTGGCCTATGATGGAACATGCCCATGCTTTGGTTGCAGGTGATTGGACTACCGCTTTCTCGCTGATAGACGATTTCCCTCCCCAAACCCGTGAAATCATGCGCATTGTGACGCAAGTTTGGAGCAACGACGGGAATAATCAGGTGCAGCAACAAGCCGCGACCCGGTTGCGTGAGATATTGTCTGAAGGACATCTCGAGCAGGCGGGCATGGTCCATCTAGCGGCACTGCTGATTGGTGCTCCGGAACTGGCTTTCGATGCATACGATTTGATGCGCAAAGACGACTACAACCTGCATCCATTCTGGATGCCGCCTGCGCACGCGTTCCGCATGCACCCCAGATTTTCTGAACTTACCAAAAGCATGGGATTACATGAGTATTGGCAGTACTTTGGCGACCCCGACCGGTGCCGCCTCCGCGCCGATACGCTAATTTGCTTTCAGTAGCGAGAACTTATCTTCGCAGCTTGTTACTGCAAATATTGCGCAAGCCACTCGTTCACTTCTGCATGCCACCGTACCGAATTGTTGTACTTCAGCACCCAATGATTTTCATCGGGAAAATACACAAACTTGCTAGGTATACCCTGCCGCTGCAATGCGGTGAAGGCAGCAATCCCTTGGGTTACCGGAACCCGATAATCCAGTTCTCCATGAATTACCAGCATGGGCGTTTGCCATTGGTCCACGTGGTTCACAGGATTGTGTTTTTCAAACCCTTCCGGATTTTCGTAATAGGTTCCGCCATGCTCCCACTCAGGAAACCACAACTCCTCCGTGGTGTAATACATGGAACGGTTATCAAATACACCGTCATGATTAACCAGGCAGTCAAACCGCTCCGGCCAATTGCCGGCGATCCAGTTGATCATATAACCGCCATAAGACGCGCCTAAGGCACAGACCTTTTCGCCATCCAGGAACGGATAGCGGTCCAACGCTGCGACCAGTCCTTTCTGCAGATCTACCAAGGGTTTCCCACCCCAATCGCCGCTGATGGAATCGGTGAACTCTTGTCCGTACCCGGTCGAGCCATGAAAATCGATCATCACGGCGGCATAACCCTGTCCTACATAAGTTTGAGGATTCCATCGATAGTGGAAACGATTAGAAAAGCTCCCCTGCGGACCGCCGTGAATGAGGAAAGCCACGGGCAGTTCTTGCCCCTTTTTGACCCCCTTGGGATACACCACAAAGCCACGTACGGTTTCGTCATTCCACCCCGCAAATTCAAACTGATCATAGTCACCAAAATCCACGTCCTCGAGATGAGACTGAGTCGCATACGTAAGACGCTTAGCGTCACCGTCTGACGAGATCAGGTACAGCTCGTCCGGCGCGGAAAGGCTGTTCCGTTTGCTCACAAGAACGCCGTCAGCCACATCAAAGCTACCGTCGTAGGCACCAGACGTAATGCGTTTTACGTCACCATTTTTTGGATTTAGTTGCCATAAAGTCTTGTGGCCCACGTCTTGCGCACTCAAGATCAAACGACCATCCTTTGCATCCCAGGCCATCCCTGAAACTGAATAATCCCAATCCCCAGTTAAGTCACTTACCTGGCCGCTGAACAGGTCTAATCGTTTAACTCGTAACTGATCGGCTTCAAACCCAGGTCTTGCCATAGCAAGATAGAATAGCCATTTGCCGTTGTGGCTAACCACCGGCAGCGTGTCCCAAGCTTGGTTAGACTCAGTCAAGTTAGACAACTTAAGATCGCCCGCGAGGTTTACGCGATAAATATCAAAATTCGTGGAATACGGCTCTTCTTCGTTACGCAGGCGGGCCGCAAAGAACAAGGTTTTACTATCGGCACCAAACGCTAACTCTTCCATGCCGCCAAATGGGCGCGATGGAATGTCTGCGGTTAAGTCTCCTGAAATTAGCCGAGGCTCTCCCTGAGTTTTTCCATTGTCCTGAATCTGTGCAATGTAGATTCGAGACAACTTTTCGTCCAACCAGTGATCCCAGTGGCGCATAAATAACTGATCGTAACTTTGCGCGCTTATCTTGGAAGACTCTTTCTCGGCATCTCGATCTGCAGTGCATTGCAATGAGTCACAGTCAGCATAAGTAGCGAATATCAGCGCCAGAGATTGGCCATCTGGAGAGATCTTGTAGCCATTAACCGCAATGGGATAGTCCGTAACCTGTACTGCTTCTCCGCCATTCAGAGGTAAGCGCCAAACCTGATTCGAACCACTGCGAGATGCCGTGAAATATAGAAAGTTGCCATCGGGAGACCAAGCGGGACTGCCTTCACTACCGGAGTGACTGGTTAGACGTTTCGGCTCCAATTTGCCGTTGGTATCCACCAACCAAATATCGGATTGGCCTGAGTCTTCGGCCAGGTCAATCTCTTTGACGGTATACGCAACCCAATGGCCGTCCGGTGATAACGCTGGTGACCCAACTCGTGGGATCTGCACCATGATCTCTGCATCGAAAGGCTTGGCCAGGATGGCTGTTGCCTGCAGCGCTGCGGCAAAAACAAATACGCGTTGTAGCAATCTGAACATGTAGTCACCCTCTAAAATCTGGAGCAGAAGTCTAGCAGACAGAGCCAGCTAGACTTGATCCTTGGAATAAATCCATCGTGCGCCGATATTTAACCCTTCGCCATGCGGCGTTCAATGAGCAAGAAGACCGCGGGAATTACTACCAGGGTAAGCACCAGCGCGCTGAAAGTGCCACCCACCATCGGTGCTGCGATACGCTTCATCACTTCAGCGCCCGTGCCGTCAGCAAACATGATCGGCAATAGCCCAATGAAGATTGTGGCGACCGTCATCATAATTGGTCGAACTCTTAGCAATGCCCCTTCGCGAATGGCCGCTCGCAATCTGGCCTGGTCTTTTTTCTCCGTCACTTCCAGCTCGGAGAGGGCCTGCTTGAGATAAACCAGCATAACTACGCCAGTTTCTACTGCCACCCCTGCCAACGCAATAAAGCCCACACCTACAGCAACTGAGAGATTGAAATCCAGCGCGTAGAGTAACCAGACGCTGCCGCTAAGTGCCATGGGAATAGTGACCATGATAATCGCGACGTCACGCCAGCGCCGAAAGCTCATGTACAACAGCATCACAATAATGGCTACAGTCGCCGGAACTACCACCTGTAGTCGCTCCTGGGCGCGTTCCAGATATTGGTATTGCCCGGACCAGGATAAGGAGTACCCGCTGGGCAATGTTAGGTCCTGCTCTAAAGCAGCTCGAGCTCGTCGCACATAGCCGCCAAGATCGGGTGTATCCAGATCCACATACACCCAGCCGTTGAGCCGAGCGTTTTCACTCTTCAACATGGGCGGTCCGGCTTCTATCCGAACCTCGGCCACATCTCCCAGATTGATCCAGGCGCCGCTGGGAGTGTTCAAAGGTAGCTCCCTTATTTCCTGCAAAGAGTCTCGAATATCCCGAGGAAACCGCACAGATATGGGATATCGTTCACGACCTTCGACTGCGGTAGATAGCTGCATGCCACCGACGCCCAGACGTATGACCTCATGGATGTCGCCGACGTGCAGTCCGTATTGAGCGACAGCCAAGCGGTCAATATCTACCGTAAGGTATCGGCCACCCTGGACCTTTTCCGCAAATACGCTTGCCGTTCCGGGCACTTCTGGCAGCAGCGCTTCGATTTGCTCGCCAATCTCCTGAATGACCGCCATATCTGGACCCGCGATTTTAATCCCAACGGGTGTCTTGATGCCGGTAGCGAGCATGTCTATGCGCGTTTTGATGGGCCAAACCCAGGCATTGGTGAGTCCGGGGATTTGTACCACTTCGTTAAGCTCGGCTTTGATGTCCTCAATAGTAAGGCCGGTACGCCACTCGGTTTGTGGTTTCAACCGGATGACGCTTTCAATCATTGTGAGCGGTGCCGGATCGGTTGCAGTTTCCGCTCGGCCAATCTTCCCAAACACCTGGGCCACTTCTGGCACCTGCATGATCAATTTGTCGGTTTGCTGCAGCAGTTGCGCTGCCTCTCCCGCCGAAATGCCGGGATAGGTCGTCGGCATATACATCAAATCGCCTTCGTTTAACTCCGGCATAAATTCGGTTCCCAGCGTGCGCCACGCCCATGCGGAGCTCAGAACCACCGCCAGGCTTAGCACAATGACGGTAACAGGCATCTTCAATGCAAAATCCAGAACGGGCCGATACGCGGTTAACACCAGGCGATTGAGCGGATTGCGGTGCTCAGGCATCACCTTGCCGCGAACAAAATAGCCCATCAACACGGGCACTAGCGTAATCGAAAGCGCTGCAGCAGCGGCCATGGCATACGTTTTGGTATACGCCAACGGCGCGAACAGCCGACCTTCCTGGGCCTGCAGCGCAAACACAGGGAGGAAACTCAGCGTGATGATCAATAACGAAAAGAATATGGGTGGACCCACATCTTTGGTGGCCGCCAACACGTGCTGCCAGTGACTATCACTGGCGTATTTAGGCGACTCCATACGCTTGTGCAGCGCTTCAACCATGACAATCGCTGCGTCCACCATCGCCCCGAGAGCAATAGCAATACCACCCAATGACATGATATTGGCATTCAAGCCTTGCACGCGCATGATAAGAAATGCCGCCAGCAAACCCAGTGGCAGCGTGATGATGATCACAAGCGAAGATCTAAGGTGGGCCAGAAATACTGCACACACCAATAAAACCACCAGCAGCTCTTCAACCAGCTTGCGACTCAATGTGCTCACGGATCGATCAATCAAACCTGAGCGGTCGTAGACAGAAACTAGCGAAACACCTTCAGGCAAGCTGTGCTTGAGTTCTTCCAATCGCGCTTTCACCGCGTCGATCACCGCCCGAGCATTCTCGCCAAACCGCATAATGACGATACCTCCGACGACCTCACCTTCTCCATTGAGTTCAGCAATACCGCGTCGGGAAGTCGGGCCAATGGTGACACGTCCCAGGTCGGATAAATACACCGGCGTGCCGTCATCGGCGGTTTTGATAGCGACTGAAGAAAAGTCCTCCACGCTATCAATGTAGCCCGTGGCCCGCACCATGTATTCGGCCTCCGCCATCTCGATCACGGATCCACTCACCTCAGCGTTCGACATGTTTATGGCGGACTTAATTTGCGCCAAAGTCACGTCATATTGCCGTAACGCATCGGGGTCAACTACCAGCTGATACTGTTTCTCCTGACCACCAACGGTGGCCACTTCGGACACACCGGGCACGCTTTGTAGTTCGAACTTTAGAAACCAATCCTGTAGCGCACGCATCTCACTAATGTCGTGACTACCATCTTCACTAACCAAGGCATATTGATACACCCAACCCACGCCCGTAGCATCCGGTCCTAGCTCCGGTTGCACACCTGCAGGCAAAGACGAGGAAACCTGGCCCAAGTACTCTTGCACTCGAGCTCTGGCCCAATACATGTCCGTTCCGTCTTCAAAGATCACATAGACGAATGAATCGCCGAAGAAAGAATAACCTCGGACAGTGGTCGCTCCAGGCACAGATAGCAATGTCGTCGTAAGCGGATAAGTTACCTGATCCTCAACCACCTGAGGCGATTGACCAGGAAAGTTGGTGCGAACTATCACCTGCACATCTGATAAGTCAGGGATAGCGTCAACTGGAGTCTGCTTAATCGCCAGTACGCCAGCTACTGCCAGTGCCAGTGACGCAAGTAACACCAACGCTCTATTGCGCAAGGACCACGCTATGATGGCGCTAATCATGTTGATCGTCACCATGCATGGAATGATCAGCACTACTGGGCTGCCAATGCCGTAACCGCGTTATTGCACCAGAGGCACTGGCCTCAGAGTCCAATAAAAATTGTCCGGCCACAACCACCTGTTCACCGGGTGATACGCCAGCAAGAATTTCAGTGTAGTCGCCGCTGCTGATGCCCACTTCAACTTCCCGTATTACAAACGCCCCATCACCTTCCGCGAGAACGATTCGATCAAACTCACTACCGAAGATAATGGCGTCTGTTGGCACGATGAGAACATCATCCTTAGCCCCGCCGTATAGACGCACTTTCACCAGCTGATTGGGCTTCAAACTCCGGTCCGGATTGGGCAATACGATGCGAGCCGACAGCGTGCGTGTAAGCGGATCTACCTGGGCATCTACAAAACTCACTTCGCCCGCTACTTCTAGCTGCCCAATCGACGGAATATCAACCTCCGCGGGCATCCCTACCTGAACAATGCTTTGCTTGTTTCCAGCAATTTCTGCTGCGACCCAAACCTGACTCAGGTCCGCAATTGCAAGTATTTCTGTGGCGGGATCAATCCGCATACCTTCTCTGACCGGCAAACTCATCACCACGCCATCGTGAGGTGCAAAAACGGACACTTCTTCCTGGGCGTTACCACCTTGACGCAGTCGTTCGATTTGTTCTTTCGATACACCCAGCGCGGCCAGCTTCTTTTCGGCAGCGGTTACCATCGAACGATTTCCAAGCTTCATCGCCTGCACCAGTTCTTCCTGGGCGTTTACCATTTCTGGTGCATACACCTTTGCAACAAGCTGGCCCTGCTTTACCTCCTCCCCGGTTGAGTCCACCAACAGCTGCGTTATCCAACCGCCGGTGCGCAGATGAAGGTGCGCAATCTGACTTTCGTCGAGCTGCACCTGCCCGGTAGCGCGTACCATTTGCCACAAGCGGCTGCGCTCGACTGGCACGGATTCTACGCCAAGATTCTGGACAACCTGAGGGGCAATACTGACATTGCCCTGCCCAACCTCGTCTGCGTAGACAGGCACAAGGTCCATACCCATAGGGGATTTTCCAGGCTCATCCCGACGATAATTTGAATCCATAGGAGCAACCCAATACAAAATCTCCCGCTCGGCGGATTGTGACTGCTCGCGTTGCTCAGGCGCATCGATTTCATTTTGACCGAAGAACCATCCTAAGAACGCGCCGATTACAAAGAACGCGCCAACCGCCAATATCCATTTACCCTTATGCATCTTGCTCACCCATCAAAAAGTATATGTCCGCCAGTAGTAACTGCAGTTCGGTCTCAAGTCGGCGAAGTTCTAACTCGAATTGATTGCTTTGCTTTCTTGCGTCAATCGGCGCGGTTGCCAATACCAAACCAGACTCATACGCATTTCGCTGTGCGGCAACCAGGTCTCGAGCTTGAGGCATCAACTGATCTTTATAGAGCTGGATTTGCATAGACAATTGGATGGCCTGTTCGCGCATTCCATGCCACTTGGCACGCAATTTTTGGTAGGTATCTTTTTGCAGAGCAAGCACTTGATCTACACCCGCTGCCGCGGCTGCAATACGGTTATCTGTCTTGCGAGGACGCGCCCAGGGTAGATCCATGCGCACAGTCGCACTTAACAAATCAGGCTTATCGCGCCCCAATGGGCTGTCGCCAAATCGCTTGCCGTAGCCTAACTCCACAGTGTATCCGGATTTCGCTTCTGCCCGTGCCAGTTGGTAGGTCGATTGCGCGTGTTGCAACTCTGTCTCCACCACCCTCAACTGTGGGTGGTCAAGTAGCTGCTCGTCAGGTAGATCAACCAGCGCGGCTGCGAACGGATCAGGCCAGACGCTAGAGACGGGACGCAAAGCAGCATCACCTATCCATCGACTCAACCGCGCGCGACTGTCATGCTCCTGGGCCAAGAGCGAACTAAGTTGCGTAGCAATCTTTGAACGTTCTAGTTGGGCAGCTAAAAGAGACGCCTGCTGAGCACTGCTGGTTTCAAGCAGAATCTGCCGGGTTTGAATCTCTTCATCGATCAACTGTTGCCTGGCGGACAATACGGTTTGCGTCATTTCTAGCCCAACAGTCTGCCAGTAAGCTCGGCGCACATCGTGCAGTATTTCTCGACGCTGTAGCTGTTGCCTGCTTCGCGCAATCTGCCCTTGATTGAGTGCAACCTCGGATCGCAAGGATCTTACGCCGCTGGCGGGAAAGCTTTGCGCCACGCCAACCTGGATACGAGTCATGTTTTCCTGATCCAGATCAAACGTGTCCAATGGCAAAGCCAGTAGACCGACGCTAGCCATCGGCTCGGGCAATTCTCCTGCCGCCACCGACTGAAACTCATGCGTCCTTACTTTAGCGGCCAACGCGTCCAACGCTGCATTGTTATGTAAGGCCAATCGTTCAGCCTGCGCCAACGTCAATATGTTGCCAACGTCTCCGGCGGCATTTAAATCCAATGACCGGCTCTGCAAGGGGAGCCATAGAAAAATAATCAGTATCGTAAACAGCAACTGCGCACGCATCGCACACTCCAAAAGCTCTATATTTCAAAAGATTAGCTGCGAAACGCAGAAACCACACAACATCTACAGTGCGACACTATCGGTGCACTTGATGTGGTTAGCGTTGCAGCGACAATTTGAAACTAAGCGATGGGTGGACGAATATCGGGCGGGCTTAAAATTGAATACAGCTGGTGTTGGCCAGAATACTGTTCGCTCCGGCCTCCGCGCAGAATATTGGGGGAATCCTGGCTTGGCAGAGCCACACAAACGGTACTGGACAGCCCATGCATGGCTGGACAATCGCGGTCGCACGCATCCTCACTGCAACAGCCAGGGCTTTGACTTCCTGCAGGTTCGGAGTCGGGGCAACCACCACAGTGTTCCATGGGTGTCGAATTTGACGCTTCCACAGACTGAGCAGCGAAACCTACGATCGGTTGCGCCAGGACTAACAAACTCAGTAATAGAAAAAGAAAACGTCGCATCGGTTTAGAATAACACAAAATTGCCTGCTGCTATCTGGCAGCAACCGCGAGCATTGGTTCCCAATAATGTCACCACTCAGACCGGGGCCTCTTCTGATTCTCGTATCATTATCGCCGGTCGATTGGCACGGGCCAGCTTGCCCAATACGGAATCCAGGTACTCGCTGAGACGCATCTGTGCCGGACCGGCACGTTTGGATTGGATACTCAAAGTGAGGTAGGAAAGACGATCTGCTAACTGCACAGCTATCTCATCTTCGAACTGCTCTTCCCAGTCGTGCAAATCGGATGGTGCAGGCTGCCCGTTGCGCCGATAAGGGTTGTCGGCATGCACCGCATACCTGTGAGAGTTGGTACGCACCGCCTCGACCGCTTCGATCAAACTAAGCAGTCGACCGCCTCCACGATATTCTGGTCGCAGCTCGCAAGACAACACGTGCAGCATAGCTGCAGTGGTATATCGGTATAGACCGATCAGAGTCTCGTTCATGGGATCGTTTGGATCAGCGTCATCTGCATGCCGCTGAATGACGCGCCGGGCGATCATTTCGAACGCAGGGCCGGCGTTACGATACATCTGATAAAAATATGAGATCGGAGTCTGACCAATGGCGTCTATGGTTTCGGTGCAATAGAACTTCATGTAGCCACAGACACCGTCTATTGAATGCTCAAAGAATGCCTCATTCTCGAACACTTGCACCGCAGACCCCAATGGCGTAAGTCGACGAGTGTGCACGCAGGTGCCAAACTCACCTACGTCTTTGCCTTCCAGCAACTCTTCATAGCCACAATGAAATTCACCACATTGTTCGCGAAGCTTAGCCAGCCGTTCGTCCGGCTTGGTCATTGCCCAGAGCATGCTTTGGGAGGATTTGTACTCTGACACCCACAACTTTCCACATGAACCCGACTCTATGTTAGCGCCCATTGCACCGGTTGGCGAGCGCTAGGTGTTAAGAAAGGTGTCTTTTGGCACTGGTAAGGCCTTACGACAATTTTCACCTAAGCAACCCACGTATAAGCAAAATCTCACGTAGCCGGTCTACGTCAATTGTCGTAAACTAGAGTCTTTCACGCCTAGAGTCCCAAGCAATGCGTAAATATTTGTCTTCTCTCTTACTCGTGACCACCGCACTGCTCTTCGGTTGCGCACAGAATCCCGTCTCCAAACGACCTGACCTGGTGTTAATGAGCGAAGAGGCGGAGATAGCCATGGGCGCCAAGTTGCACCCTCAGGTTCTGCAAACCTATCCGCCAGTTGCGGACCCCGAACTCCAGGCCTACGTGACTCAGCTAGGGGACGAACTTGCTGCTGTCAGCGAGCGCAGCCACCTGGATTTCACGTTCACGGTGATTGACGACCCCAATGTCAACGCCTTTGCCATGCCCGGTGGTTATATTTACGTCACAAGAGGCATGCTTACCCATTTGAACTCAGAAGCTGAACTGGCCGCAGTCATTGGACATGAAATTGGTCACGTTACCGCCCGACACTCTGTAAAACGCGACGCAAACTCCAAGCTGCTGCAGGGTTTGGCAATGGCGGGCAGTGTGGCAACCGGTACCGGCGTGACCGGACAAGCGGCCCAGATGCTTGGGTCAGCAGCGCTAAGTGGGTACGGGCGCGCACAAGAATTACAGGCAGATGAACTGGGTGCCCGTTACATGGCAGAAGTTGGATATTCTCCCAACGCCATTTTGCGCACAGTAGAAATGCTCAAGCAACGTGAGCGCTTTGAGATTGAACGCGCGCGCGCCGAAGGACGCGAACCCCGCACACCGCATGGCCTCTTCGCAACTCACCCAGACAATGACAAACGCTTTGCAGAAGCGCTGGAAACCGCACGCGCCCATGCGGCCAATACGCCGTCGCGCGAAGACAATGCCGAGCGCTTTTTGGACCATATTGACGGTTTACCCTGGGGGCCGGCGAAGATGCCCGGCGTGGTACGCAAGAACCACTTCTATAACGGCAAGTTTGGGATGAAGATCAAATTTCCAGAAGATTGGCGTGTGAGCGGTGAGCCTGACCAGGTAATCGCCATCTCACCAGAAAACGACGCCATGATGCAGGTGTTTGTTGTGGTCCCAGGTCGCAACATGAGCGCTGAAGAAGTGATAAGACGCAAACTGGGGCTCAATAAGATTGTTGATGGCCAGGAAATGACAGTGGCTGGATTACCTGCATATATTGCCACCTCTCCGCGCTATGCATCCCCATGGGGACCCCGCCCGGTGCGCGCGGCGGCCATTATTGATCCTCGCATTCGGCGCGCCTATGTCTTCGCAGGTTTTGGCAAGCGCGACCTGAGCAAGCTGGCTCGTGATGGCGACTATATCGCAACCATTTTTACTTTCGACCGCATGGCTCGCGAGGAGCGCGACCTGGCCCGACCACCCCGGGTTAAAATTGTGCGTGCAGAGCCAGGCACTACTATGTCGCAGCTCGCAGACAACTCAGCCGTAGCGACGTTTGCAGAACAAAACCTTCGCCTCATCAATGGCTTATACCCAGAGGGCGAGCCCCAAGAGGCACAGCTGATTAAAACTGTGGATTGATTAACGGGACTTGTGCCACTCCACTAGGCGCACCATGAGCAGCGCAGCACGTTCTGCCTGACTAGTGAGTGTGCGCATGTCCGCGGTTTCGTCAATTGTATGGCCACCGGTGCCCATGAGCCCTAGTCCGTCTAGCGCCATCTGCACATGATTGGCGACAAAAGATATATCCGCAGCGCCTGCTCGGCGCGGGTCCACTGGGGCAACGTCTCCGCGGCCTAGATCCAGACTGGCTTGGCGATAGAGTGAAAGTAGCTGCCGATTCCCATCACTTGGTGCCATCGGCGGATATCGATCAATAAACGTTATTTTTGCCGTGGTTCCAGGGAGAGAGTTTGCGGTAATCTCGCGCATGCGGGCGTGCACTTTTTTCAGTTGTTCCAGACTAATTACCCGAATATCTCCCCACGCCTGCGCGGTTTGCGCAATCACGTTGTTTTTTCCCATTGCAGACACGGCGCCCTCTTCTGCAGTCAACTCTGTGCCAGCGGCAACAAGCCCAGGGTTAAATGTCAGCAAATCCTCTCCAGCTAGTTCTTTGCGAAAATCATTCAGGATTCGCGCTAACTCAAAGGCGGCACCGAAGCCGATATCTTCGCGAAAAATCTGCGAAGAATGCGCAGGCGTCCCTTCGACTTCCAACATCCACGAAGAGGAACTGCGGCGCGCGATAACCGCCGTAGCTGGGTCCCCGTCACCATCTTCAAAACCAAGTGCTACGTCTGCCCACTTCCCTGCGTCCAACAGTGGCGCGACGGCCAGCTCAAGCGGATCGCCGCGATTCTCTTCATCTCCGGTGAGTACAACCTGGACTTGCAGATGATCCAGCATTCCGATGTCATTTAGCGCTTGCAAAGCCAGCAACATCACTACATTGCCGCCTTTCATGTCCGTAATACCGGGCCCGCGTACAAAGTGCGACTCCAACGGCTCATATCGTTGCAGCGGACTATCTGGTTCAAAAACCGTATCCAAATGCCCGATCAACAAGATCTTCGGTCCCTGGGTCCCGCGCTTGGCAACCAGGTGACCTGCTCGATTAAATGGGGCGCCGTCAATCCACTGAGTGGTAAAACCCAATTGGGAAAAGGCAGGCTTCATAAGGTCTCCCACCGCTTTTACGCCTTCAGCATTGAAAGTGCCACTGTTGATATTTACGGACTGCTCCAGCAGCGCAGTGGCGTTGGACAGATTCGATGCCACGCTGGACTGGATCGCCTTTACCGAATCCTTGGCGCAGAGTGAAAAAGACAGCGCAAGCAGCAGCACACTTACTAAGCTTCTAGACATGACTTCAGAGACTCAGGTTTGGATTTGTGGCGCACCGTAGCAGCCAGGGGACTCCTTGCCAAATGCACCGGACGACAAAAGCGGCTCGCCTATCAAGGCCTATGAGAATTCAATCCCACAAAAGTGCCACCATTTCGTTCGGTCATCAAACGCATCAAGTTTGCAAAACGTTCAACCGATCTCTGCATGTTGGGTGGTGCAAGAAAATGCACTGGAAATCCAACCGCGTGGATGCGAACCATGCGCTCGCCTTCCTTGGTCTCTTTGTTAATCGTGTCAATGGTCGCCAAGACTTGCTCCACCGAGCCCCCAGAAAAATCGTCACCGAACACGTACACACTGATCTTCTTGTCTGGCTGGTAAAACGTCCGAATGGCCTTGTTAATTCCTTCTACCGGGCTGGAATTGGAAAACGCATTCCAGGTTCGCATGCGTTCTACGATGGCGCGTCTGCGCCCCGGTGAGTCGGGAATCCAGGTGCCAGAGTAGCGAGAGAACATATACTGGCCCATGTCGTTCATGACCTGGATGCCCTTGACCTCGGGATACACCTCCAGGGTCTCGATCACTTTGTCCAACAACAACTGCCAGGCATAGTTGTACATAGAGCCCGAAGTATCGATTACGAATATGACGTATTCACTGTCAATTGGAATTCCGCCAACTGTTGTGTCGCTCACGGCCCGACGAAAGCTCATCCGGGCTTGCGCCTCGTTGAGCTCTTGTTGCGCTCGTTTGAGCTGATTTTCTAATTTCGCAACCGCGTCTGGCTGCGGCCCGGCCACATCAAACTCGGACTTGATGGTTTCCATTAGACGGTTGAGCCGGGCGATCTTATCCTTGATTTGAGACAGTTGCTCCTGCTTACTGACCAAAGTGCGGTTCAGGATCTCGGTTTCTCCACGGATTTCAAACAGAGTTTCCTGGAGCTGCGCGACTAAACCACTTAGATCTTCCTGGGTCTGCTCCAGGCGCATGGGTTCTGCGGTCTTCGCCAAAACCAGCAGCAAGATAATTGCGCCAAAGCCACAACAGATACAGTCCAGAAAAGACAGGCTAACCTGCTCTACGCCCCGGCGACCGCGCTTCAGCACGCTCATGGCCAGTCCTCCGAGGGACTCATAAACGATCCGCCAGAAACAATCGCAAGCTTCCAATAGCTGCTTGCCGCCAGCGGATCGCCTTCCATGGGAAATAAAATGACGTTGATGGGTATACCTGAAGGAATTTGTCGTACTGCCTGCTCCAGGAAATTTTGTCGCTGCTTGCTAGAAACAGCTTCCAGTCGATCAGCGGGCTCACGACCTTGCGTAGGCAGGCTGTCTATAATCAGAAAAACATTGTCTGGCAATGGATCCATCTCACGAATCTTTTCTGCCACCGCGTAAAACCTGGTGCCGTCTTGGGGTATAACCTTTCTTAGTGCCAGCACCGACTCATCGAGTAGTCGACCTTGTTCCACTGGTAACCATTGACCATCCGTATCTGGCAAGGCCGGCCTGGTCTGGGTATTAAACGTGTAAATCTGAAATTTGGAGTCGGTGGGAAACTGAGTAGTGATCCAGTCCACCGTGCGCAGCGCTTTCTGCCACTTTGCGGAACGCTTCTTTTGCTCATCCGGCAGATTGCGCCGACGGATGATATTTACGATGGTGTTATCAAGCATGGAGGCTGAGGCGTCAACAAACACCGCGATATTACGACCGCCAACGCGCAGACCTGTCAAATACTGGCGATCTCCTTCGCCGTAAAATTGACGCACTCCCTGGCCGCCTTCCAGGTCTTCTTCAGATAACTTGGCAAGTTGATCTTCTGTAGCCCGCAGTTCAGCTATAAGCTGGTTGATATGCTCCATTTTCGCAGCCGTCTCGTCTTCACGCTCCGATAGCTCTTCACGATCGTCTTCATACTCGTTGAGCAGCCGTTCCGCACGGCCGTCCGCTTGGACAATTTCCGTTTCCAGCTCATTGAGCGCATTGAGCAGCTTGGTCTTGTTCAGCTCCTCAAGTTGCACCTCGGTTTCCAGCAGCGAAACTTCGCCACTAAGATCCGCGCTCATATCATCGGAACGTGTCTCGGTGGCGTGATTGATGATGACAAAAAACAGAATAACAGCGCCAAAGCCGCAGGACATGATGTCGAGAAACGACAGGCTAAATATGGAGAAATCACGCTTCTTGCGTGCCATGCGCCATCTCCACTGCAATCAACATAAGTTCCAACGTTGGTGCAAGTTGCACTCTATCACCAGCCTTGACGTTAACTGCGTCTTCCACGGATTGCTGATTGACCTTCAACGGTCTGCCTGACGCATTCTCTAATACAATTGTGTCTCCTTTCAGGCTCAAACGCAGGTGCTTTGGTGCCAACACATCGCCATATTGGGACAGGTTTACGCCGGGCGGCGCCACGTCGGAACCAACCCAAAGTCCATCTGCTCCTATAGGATAAGCAGTTGCACCATGCAAGACATGGGTCGGTTTCCTACCACCGCCGTCTTGTATTTGATCGGCATGTTTGACCAAGTCGGGCTGACCAAACCAGGGCAACTTATCGATAAATGCAACGCCTTCATCTTCCTGCTGCCGATCCAGATACAGTCGCGACAACCCATGATTCTTTTCGGTGAGTTCGCACGCAATCAGCTCCAACTGGGGCACCTGACTGAGCGCCGCGCTGATACCCGGCAAGCGAGCGAGTGATTGGGGTAACAGCAAGACGGGCGCATTAGCCCCCGAGACTTCCTGGGCAACAAATGCTTCCAGCCTGCGCAGTACAACCTCACCGGCGCGGGTGAGACGCTCCGTGTCGATAGTGCTTGCGAACTGCTTGTCACCATTGTCAATCTTGATGGCGATTGAGTCCCAGTCCTGCCCTAGCTGCTCCCACTCCAGCAGTGCGTCGTATAGAGATTGCTCAGTGCCTGCGTCGTGCATGGGATCAAAGCGAGTTTCGCTGACAAATCTACGGGCCGCTGCGTGACTCCAGGTCTCCCGCAGTCGGGCCAGGCCCACGTCCCGGTTTGTTGCAATGCGATCCATGCTGAGCCACTGACTCTGATCCAGCCTGGCCAGCACCGCTTTGTGTAAAAACAAATCCAGACAGAAGATAGTGCGCCCGGGTAATGGTCTGGGTGCCAGCGCCACAGGCTTCGCAAGCACCGCCCTGACCGGCATCTCCAGTCGCTGACACACACCCAATAACAAACTGACTTGCTCATCCGAGAAATCCGCAGGAACTGTGAGCAATAGCGGATCATTCGGACGTTCCAGTCGCTCCCAGATGGATTCCAGGTGCAGATAGGCCAAATCCGCTTGGGTGGCGGCCGCGCGGTAGGAAGCGGTGAGACCAGTGCGGCCGAATCGATCCCAAAACTGACTTTCTGTGCGGGTTGGATCAAGCTTTGAAACCGCTTGCGCATCTAGCCCTATCTGCGCATGTCTGCCACGCAAATTGATAAACGCTGGGCTCTCCAGCAAAGTGTTGCCATCTCTGCGTGCTCGTACCCCTACATCCTGGATATCGATGATGAGCATGGATCAGTCTTCTCGCAGCTTGGAAATCAAATGAGCGTCTGCGTATTCCTGTGTATCCAGCACCAGACGTTCCTGCATGAGCTGGAGTTGGTGCATCAGAAACATCAGGAATATGCTCAACACCAAAGCAATAAACGTCGAGTTGAAGGCAACCCCAAGACTTTGGGTTACGCCAGAAATGTCTCCCTCCACTGCCTTGTGCGCCTGTGCAAGCGCCTCGCCGATACCGCGAACCGTGCCGATAAATCCAATGGATGGAATGGCCCAGGCAATATAGCGAGTCATGGCGAGCTCAGAGTCCAGTCGTTCGGACTCTGATTCACACAACTCCCGCACTGTGGTTGCCACACTCTGGATATCCCGAGTAGACCGAAATCGATGCAGAGCGGTTAGCAACACGCGTGGCAACAAGAAACTGCGCTCGCGTTCGGGCAGCGCCTGAATGGGACGGGCGTATTCGCGACTGTCTTCTGGAAGTACGCTGATACCCTGCCCCACTGGTACCAACTCGCGTTCTAACAGATTACGCTCTCGATAAGCCTTAACTGCCTTGTAGGTCATGATCGCTAGCGCCCAAAACAGCAGGATAAAACACGCCTCCTGTTCGAAATCCCGGATCAAGACAAATACCGATCGCTCAGGAACATAATCCGGATCGGCTGCTACTGCGGCCTGCTGCATCGCAATAATAGCTGCCGCCTGCGGCCGAATGAGAGTCACGTAGACTGTATGCACCGCGACCGTAGAAAACAGCAAAGCAAAGAGCTGATAGACAAATTCCACTGGGAATCGCTTACTCATCAGTCCTGGGTTCCTTATCGTTGTTGTGTTCATAATTAAATGTCGTTAGGGAATGAAATCGAGCGATCCTCAGAAATCTTCTCCGACGGTTCAAACCGTTCCATGGTGGCCTGCATTTCCTCAGTCAAAGCAGCATCACCATCTAGGTCGCCTTCCGCCGCGTCTAGCTCCAACCCTTGTTCAGCAGTTGTTTCCTCCACAACCGCCGATTCGTCCGCTGAATCAGCTTCTGACGAGGCTGCAGCAGGAGTAACCGGATTTGAATTTGGCGCTGACTCTTGATCGGATTCCGAGGCTACGTCGCGACTTTGCTCTTCCGATTGCGCTTCCGTGGTTTGCGCGTCAGTCTGAGCAAGCGCCATTCCTATCCATCCAACGCCGCCTGCAATGATCAAGACCATTGACAGCGCTCGCCACGCTTTGCGCATTGCAATGATCTTGTGAATGGTTGGCTGACTACTCTGCATAACGGGCCACCCGGAATCCAATATCGTCTGCTGGCTCCAGGCCTTCTTCGCGATACGCCCAGCGTAGTTCTGTGATGGTGCCAGAATGCCAGCTGGAACCACGTACCACGTGGGCTTCTCCACTGGCTACGCCGGTGGGATCAACTTCGATGCTGCCCAACGTCCCAGGGTGAATAACATACACATCATGCATCCATTCAGAGGCATTGCCGCCCAGGTCATAAAATCCAAGGGCGTCCGGACCAAAACTGCCCACTATGGCGGATGCTGCGTGTGCGTCCTGATAGATACTCAGAGGCTGATTGACCAGGCCTGTTGCCTCCCGACCAGCATAGTTGCCAGAGTCTGCGGCTGGCGGCATGGATTTGCCCCATGGGTATCGAGTCGGTTGTGTCGACGAATTAGCATGATAACGGGCCACTACCGCCCACTCCGCTTCCGTCGGCAGACGATAACCCGTATTGAGTGGCTCAACTGCACGCATATTGCCACTAGCATCCGCAGCATAAGCCAGTGGCAGGCCCTCTTTCTCACTTAACCAATTGCAAAACTGGGCTGCTTCATTCCAACTAATTCGCACTACAGGCTGGGTCTTTAGTGAGAGGGTCGATTTGCCCACAACGCCGCTGTCATGTTCGGCTCGAAATTCGGCAAACTGCTGATTGGTGACCTCATGTGTGCCCAGATAGTAAGGCCGCTTCAGCTCCACCTGACGCAGAAACTCATTGGCCCTACGCCCCTGTTCCCGACGCCCACTACCCAAGCGGAATATGCCACTTGGTTGAATGAGCTTGAGCGTATAACCATTTTTTGCGCGCCAGATTTCTGGTGTTTTCTGGGCCCGAACTTCCGCGTCGCTCAACATGGCAACGCGAATTTCCTGCTCATGATCCGGTGTCGGTGTAACGGTGGTAATAAATTCTTGATAACCCGGCTTTCGCACCACAATGCGTTGCGGGAATGCGGCGAGGGCCAGCGTATCTCCAGTGCTGCCTCTTACCGTGCCATTTACAACAATCTCAGCGCCTTCGGGGCCACCTACCACTCGAACACGTCCTAATACAGGCTGCAACGGGATGGATATTTCCTTGTTATCGCCTTGCGCTACAGCAACGCTGCGCTCGGTACCTCGGTAGCCCGTCTTGTTTAATTGCAGGCGATATGTTTCATCCGGAGGCAGCGCCAGTTCAATGGGGGTCTGACCCTGGTAGGTCCCGTTTACCATGACCGTAGCACCGTTAGGTTGGCTACTCACCTGGACCAAAGCATCTGCCACTATCAATTCAATAAGCGGCAGTTGGCGTGCTTCGCCCGCATTAACGCTCAGCGTTTGCTGCCAGGGCTTGTATCCGTCCAAGCGCACAAGCACTTCTCGCTCGCCTTGCATGATGGGAGTCGTTAAGGGTGTTTGCCCAACATTCTGCTGGTCCACATAAACCGTTGCGCCTACTGGTTCTGTAATGATCTGCACATCGGACCAGGCCGGTTCTAAAGACATAATCAGCGATTGTTCCTCCCCACCTCCCGCAACTTCGAGCATTTGACGGGATTCCAAATAGCGTGGGGATCGCGCAACCAGCTCATATTCGCCTGGACGCAATTCCAGTCGCTTGATTGGTAGCTGGCCAACGCTTTCACCATCCACCCACAGCGCGACTGGATCTGTTATCGGGCTTTCTACATTGAGGTAGCCAGGCAACTTGATAAGTTCAAAGATAAACTCCTGGTCAGAGGCGCTGGTAACAGAAATGGACTCACGTAGCGGATAATAGCCCGCTTTGTTGGCTTGTACTTCAAACTCGCCCGGTCTGAGCAACCATCGCTCACCCAGTTGTACATTCCAAATGCCGCCTTCTACATCTAGTGTTTCTGCCTGCGGTGTGGTCTGAATCAGCACCGGGGTACCAGTGAACAGATACCAAGCAGCCGCCGCCAGGCCAAAAAGCACAAGAAACGTGGCCAAACCAAGGAGTTTAGGAGCTAGATTTCCTGCTCGTCGCGATCCCGCACTAGGTTCAAAGGGCTCCGGTTGGATACGACGATAATTGCCTTCGCTGGCAGCGTCGCGTTCGGATATTCCTTTTTCTTGATCAATCTGTTCGGTCACCAGTCGTCTCTTGCCTCTAAGCTAAAACATCGATTAAACAGAATCCTGACATCGCAACTCAATTGGCTGCGTCGGCTGGTCGGTTCGCACCCAGAATTCCTTGCGCACATCACGATACCCATCGCGAGAAGCTACTACGGTGTAGCGCCCTGGCCGCAGGCTGAGCTGATGTGTGTCAAACTGCCCCAGACGGCCCACTTTATAGACCACCACATTGCAGCTGCTGTCGGAAATCAACTGCACTGTCTGAGGCTGTCGCGCCAGTTCCAACTCGCGATCAAGCTTCGCGATTTGTTCCCGAAGTTTAGGCCCTGGATTTGCCACTGACCGCGCCTGCTGCAGAAGCTTACTGGCTTCCCTGCGACCGGTGTCATGCCACCACTGCTCAGGCTCTCCTACGAACGCGGACAATTTTTTATCTAATTGGGCGCGCCGCTTTGCAATCTTCAACCCGTCCTGGGCAAATTTGAGATTGGGATCTTCCTGCAAGGCAGCCTGGTACTTACGAATGGCATCGTCCCAGCGTTCCGCAGACACGAGATTGGCTACGGACTGTCCGTGACTACGCACATTGGCTCGCTTGGCCCGTAGCTGCAACTCAAGAAGGGCCTCTTTCGGGGCGGTTGATTCGGGCCGTAATCGAGCGGCAAGCTGCAGCTGATGTCTGGCCGAAGGCCAATCGTTTGCGTGCAGTGCTGCCAGCCCTCGGGTCATTGCAGCAGTAAACTTCTGTTCTTCAATTTGCGCCGCCAACTGGTCACGCTGGGATACAAGCCCGGACATCTGCGCATCAATTTCTGCGGCCCGGGTAAATGCTTGAAGCGCAGATTCCAGATCCCCCCCCGCAAGCGCCGCATTGGCCTCACTGATAAGTTTTAGAACCGCCGGCAGGCTTTCCGCTCGCGCCTTACCGCGCGTTGCCATTGGTGACTCTGGATTGATCGCCAACGCCAGGTCGAATGCTTTGTGCGCGGCATCCACGTTTTTACCGTCAAGTGCAGCAAACCCATTGCTGAGCACTTCCGACAACACGACGTCGGACAGCGCGTCGATCTCTTGAAGTTGCCGTAGCGCCTGGGTGTAAAACTCGGTGGCTTTTGAAAATTGTTGTGCCCTGAATGGTTCGTCACCCTGGGTCGCTAAAGCTCTGGCGGACTGAAATTGCTCGGGAGCCCACGAATCCACCTGTCTGTCT
Organism: uncultured Gammaproteobacteria bacterium; assembly: GCA_964630895.1. Taxonomy (GTDB): domain Bacteria; phylum Pseudomonadota; class Gammaproteobacteria; order Xanthomonadales; family SZUA-38; genus CAZVYE01. The sequence continues at coordinate 21,631 of CAZVYE010000001.1, forward strand.
TCCAGGTCAAGCTGCAATTGAATCAGCTCATCCAATACGGTTTCCGCGGCTTTCCGCTGGGCCAGCAAAAGCTCCAGATCGTAGGGTGTGCGCTCGTCAACCGCAGCTTTAGCCTCGTCGGCCACCACCGGTTCGGTGACAACTACCGCCGGAACCGGACTTGGTGGTTCTATCAGTGGCTGGACTTGCTGTGGCAGCCACCAAAGCAGTCCCATGCCCAACACCACCGCAAGCAGCAACAGACCGGGCAGCATAAACCAGCTACGACTGCGGTGCTCTCCAGCAGATTGTGTTGGCCAAGCGCCGCCATCCTCTAGGTCGGAGGATGCCGCTATCGCAACTGCGTCATCTTCACCACGCTGAAGACGCAAGCGCAAATCTGCAATTTCCTGCTTACAACGACGAGCGTCCCATGCCTCGTCCTGCACCTTTTCAGCGGCGAGCTGCTGCCACCTGGTCACCATTTCTGGCGTTTCGATGTTACGGAAGCGATAACTGAGCCAGTCTAGCAAGCCCAACAAATCCGCTTTGGCAGAAATATTCCGGTGCAGACGCGGGTACAGTAAGCGCCAATCGCCACCCCGGCGTGAGATTAAGCTTTGGTGATCCACGCTACCGTGGGTTAGCCCTTCGGCGTGCATACTGATAAGCGCTTCTGCCACCCGAACGCCGCCAGACAAGATGCTGTCTACCGACTTCTCTACGCCTTCGTGTGGCTTATCAATCTCCCAGCTCAGCCAAACAAAGTCCGACTCCATCCCGACTTCTGCGGGAGACTTGAGCACCGGATGCAATAGACTGGCGTAACTGTCAGCTTGCGATTTGAGTGCTGGCGCATCCGAGCCTTCGCAAGGGAATATCTGCAGCATAAACACTGCGCCATCCGAAGCGTGTGCCTGCCACAAGTACATACCCGCCTCAGCAAGCTGCTGTTTCCCCAAAACAAAACGCGATGCAAGGGTTTTGCCTTCAACAAGATTTTCCAGCAGCTTCGACATCGGTTTAGTTCGGTTTCCTTTCGTCCGTAAAGAATAAGTCCAACGCTTTGCCCAGCGAGCCTAGCCGTCCTCGTCAGCCAGTGGCAATCCCACTTCGGCCGCATAAATTTGACGCAACAATTCACGCCATTGTCGATATTGGGCTTCCAGCGAACCATCCAGCTTAACTACTTCGCCCTCTACGTTGACCACCAGCGGCTTCACCTCAGAATCAAAGGAAGCAGCTAGTTCGCGAAGCGTTTCACGGTGCAGCGCGGATTCTTTGTACGTGTCATAGCCCTGCTTAATTGCGCTTAGTCCACCTAACGCAGCTGAGGGTCCCACGACGTTACGCACAATAGGGTTGCTTGACTTAGCAGTGGCTGCCGCACCCCCAAGCACACCCAATACGCCTGCCACGGTTCGCGCTCTGGCAGAACGTTTCAAGTCGGCAACCGCAAGCGTTTCCTGGTAACTGTATTGACGCCAGGACTGGTAAGAAGGGTCCATCTGTCGATAAAACGCACCGTACTGCTGGTCTAATGTGTCAATCACCAGATATTCGCTTTCCCGAATCCGATCGACACGCTGCAGCATCGGGTCGGTGTCGGCGGGGAGACGGTTAATGGCTACCTGTCCTTTGTCATTGATACTCAGATGATCGCCAAACGCATCAGGAGCAAGCTGAGCTGCGTACTTCAACTCGGAAATAGTGCGGATTCTGGCGAGTTCTTGGGTTGTAAAGTCCTGTCTTGCTGCCAGCAGATCGTTCGCGATGCGGTTGTAAATGTCCTGGAAAGGATCGCCGGGGTAGTCAATGTCATCCCGATAAGCAAACTGTGTCGCAGTATCTTCGTAGGTTTCTTCAAGCCAAACCCGACCTGTCACGTCATAGGCCACCACGTCCAGCTCCATGGTAAAACCATCGGACTGAAGAATGGTTCCCGTCACTGTAATTTCGGCGGTAGGGTCTGGATCAGGCAATACGCGTACGGCTCCCCACTGATTGGTTTTCTCCAATGTATTCCGCAACACATAGGGCACATAACGGGCTTCGGCTTTGCGCACCTGTGGAAACACAGCTTCTTCTTCATCGGGTTCTGCTTCTTCAGTCACGCCCGGATTAAAAACCACTACGTTGACATCCAGCAGGACCTGCTCTTGCAACTGCTCCTCGGCCCGGATCGCCGAAACGGAATTGACCTTCTTGACGCTATGAGACGTGCATGCCGCCAGCACCAATAAGAAAGCCACCATTGAGGCCACTCTAAAAGTGTTTGAACGGATGTTTCTATTGAAATAATCAACCATGATTAGCCTACCGACTCTTTGTATTTACGGTACTCGTCCCACAATTTTTCTCTAAGAACAGGGTCCGACTCTCGCATTGCCGCTTCGCGTAATTGCCTTGCCACAACATCGTCATCGCTACCATCACCGACATCCTGAGGAACTCTTTGCTTGTCGCGAGTACTGTCACCGCCCTGCGAGATCCAACCAGGTGTACCACTGGCGTCATCACCTTGACCGGATGCGCCACCACCTGAACTTGACTGGCTATCACCATCTACCATGACGAGGCCGCCATCTTCTCCGGTTTGGTCGGACCCACCTTCTAACTCGGATCCTTCGGCGCCGCTTGGAGACTCGGAGCCGCCTTCCATATCTTCAGGGATATCCGCTGAGGCCAGCACCGTGATTTGACGCGCCATTTCTCCGTCATGGGTTTGCAGCGTTTCAAGCAAGCGTGCATCAAGTGATGCCACATCGCCTGACTCCGCTTCTTCTCCATCTTCGCCGCCGGCAGGTCCTCCACCAAGCTCAGCGAGCTCTTCAGATTCAGCGCCACCGCCTGCGGACCCGTCACCGCCGTCTTCACCACCACCCGCAGGTTCTTCAGCACCTTCTTCGCCTCCTCCACCCGCATCGGCAACTGCATCGCTCTCGGCCTGCGCGCCTGATTCGGGTTCGGGTTCTAGCACTTCTAACTCACTTTCGGCACCACTGGCACCGGCCTCAGCACTGGCTGAATCGCTTTCAGAACCACTTGGAATTGGCACTGGGATAGGTTCACCTGTGCCGCTGCTTGGTCGTTGACTGCCCTGGCTGCTGGAAGAGCTACTCGATGAACTGCTGGAAGACTGTGAGCCACTCTGGGACTGCTGTCCTCGACTCCTTGACTGCGAACTGCTGGAACTACTCGAACTACTGGAGCTGGAAGAACTGGAGCTAGAGGTCGGAGAAGGTGGTGTTGGCATGCCCGAAGAACTACTCGGTGAACTCATGCATCCACTAAGAACCAGCATGAATGTGGCCACCATCACAATCAGCCATTGCCCTAAAGTACGCATTTTTCTACCTCCAGCTCTTTTCAGGTCAGAAACTTGGGCTACCAGATTAGTCTTACTTAGATAGACCCTCAAGAGTCAACATTGGTTGCACAAGCTTGAATTTGATTATGTACTATATTTTTCGTATATCAAGAATGCGCAGACAAATGCGCACTTTGGGCAGCGTGGTCGGAGCGACTATATTCATTCCTTAAAAACACCATTCGCTGCAACGAAAATGGTTTTTTGACGGTCTACGCGTATGATGATACGGCAAACAATGTGAGGGGATTTTGCATGCTCCAATTTCGCCATTGTGGAATTGCACTTTTTCTACTGCTACTACTTGCAGGCTGCGGCGGCAAAGTAATTATCGACGACCACTTTCCTCAGCCTGTGGTTGCGCCATTGCCCTACCGCGTTGGAATCTACTACCCACCAGAGTTCTCCAATTATCAATACCAGGACGAAGAGTCGCGCCTGACTTTTCAGCTAGGCCAGCGGCAAAAAATGCTGTTCGAGCAGGTCTTTGAGGCGATGTTTCTGCAGAAGGTGGTGTTAACCAGTGCCGTGGCGGACGCGGACGACCTTGATTTGATTCTAAGTCCAAAGCTTACGCAATATGCCTTCTTAACACCTACCGAGACCGCTACCGAGTTTTTTGCGGTCTCAATTAAGTACCAAATACAGCTGTTTAATCCAGAGGGCGAGATGATCGCGTTTTGGCCCATGGTCGCTTACGGCAAGAGCCGCACCAAAATGATCAACAAGAATGAGTCTCTGGGTGAGGCCACCAGCGTTGCATTACGTGATGCGGCGGCAGCCATGGTGTCTCAGTTTCATACCGTATTAGCAAAAGAAGAATGGCGCAGCGCCAGCGCTGATCAACCGGAGGCATTATGAGAACTATATTGGCATTATTGGCGGTGGCCATTCTATCCGGCTGTGTCACCTCCAGAGTGGAAGAATTTTTGGTGGAGCAACCTGTGCTAACCGGTGAAGACGCCATCGTTATTCTTACAAACAGGCAAGACGCCGTGGTTGAAACGGAGCGGACTTTCTCGGACTGCTTATATTCCGAACTGCAAAAAACTAATGGCGATGTGGAAATAGTCTCGGAACGCGCATTCAAAGACGCTTTATTCCCCTGGTTTGAGCCTCGCCTCGCGCCGGCTCGCGCTGATGCCATTCCTGACCTTTTGAAGCGAGACGGGCTGTCACAACGAGTCGATGAGCTCAACGTGCGTTATCTGGTGTGGATTCACGGAGAATCTGAAGCGCGCAACAAACAAGGCATGATGTCGTGTACGTTAAGCCCAGCTGGCGGAGGCTGCGTGGGGGTCTTGAGCTGGGATAATGCATCCAATTATGAGGCATCTATTTGGGATTTACGTAAAGGCGAATCCATGGGCGTGATTACCAGTGAAGCAACCGGAACGTCAGTGGTGCCGGCAATCGGCGTACCCATCCCCTTGATCGCCCGTACCAAGAATGCCTCGTGCAAGACTTTGGCTGATCAGCTCAGCTCCTCGCTATTTGGCGCTTAATGCCCTGACTGGCTGGACTTGCAAGTCTCTCCCAGGGGCAATGTGCTAATGCCTCTGACGATCACTGCCTTAAACGTTATCAGGGATTTGCGCTAGCGACTGTCCAATCCTCCCACCGCAATGCTGCCATAGTCTGGCGGCGGATCAGTGGGATAAACTCGACGTACGAGAAAGCTCTCTGTGGCAACAGCTTGCCCGTCGATAATTCTGGGTCGGAATCTGGCTTTTCTGAAGTTTTGCAGCGCGGCGGTTCTCAGGCTGGAGTTCAAATTACTGCCAACCACGCGAATGTCTTTTGGTCGACCGGTATCCAAAATATCAAACTCAAAGTCAAAATATACGTACCTACCGACGGTGGAGTAACCCATATATTCAACCGACAAATCCTGACCGGGGTCTATAAGCTGGGGTTCAGCAAAACGAACCTGCCAATCTACAGTAGCGTTGGCCGCTTCTTCACTATTGGCCAATTCCCAGGCCAACCGGTAATACCCCCAGGCATCCTGAATTTCGTTGAACAAAATGTACCAGTCACCCATTTCCAAATGGGCCTGAATCTTCTCATCAACGGCTAGATCCGGATTAGCCTCCACGATCTCAATCAGCTCTTGCTGTGCCTGTAAGCCCTTGAGACGGTCGAAGGGTTGCTCCATGAGGTAAGCGTTCGCGATGCCTCTGAGTCCATCAATCAGAAGGGGCGACTTGGGGCCCAACTCCTCCCGAATTACATCGTTTGACTTTCGATACAGAATCCTTCCCTGGCGATAGTTCTTTGTCGAAGTGTAATATTCCGCCAGTCGATGGATCGCAGGTACGGTCTCCACCGTGCCACGGCCAAATTCCATCTTGTGAATACGCATTGCCAGCAGCTGCAGGTCTTCCGCTTGCTCCCATTCTTCCTTGGCCGTGAAACTATCGGTCAACATCTCGATAATGGGCAGCTGATCCAGACTGCTAACGCCATTTTGGCGATGGGTGATGTGCTGCGCACGCTGAAATGTCACAATGGCCTCGTCATGCAGATCGAGCTGCTGCAAGGATTGCCCCAAACCCACCAAGGGTTCGATCAAGCTAGGCGCAAATACACCTTCCACTGCTTCCAAAATCTCTACACTGTCTTCAAACTTTAAGCGCGCTTGAGCCGGTTCATTGTTGCTCAGAAACGCGCGGCCCCAGTCCTGCAGAATCTGCCCCGTTAATACCGCATCATTGTCTTCGGTTAATGCCGCTGCGCTGGCTGCCAATTCAATAGATTGCAGAGCCTCTTCATATTGGCCGTTCGCCATGTGCACGTCGTACATGCGCTTTGCTTCCAAGGCGTCAACGTGCTCGACACCAAGCGTTTCGCCAGCGAAAGGAGCCTGCAAATCCAAACCTTCAGGAGGTGGCTCAACCTCAACTTCTACATCTACTGCGGGCTCCGCATCGAATCCGGTTTGCGCACTGTCTTCCTGCGCATTTGCAAAGGAGAACGACACGCTAAATGCAATTGCGAGAGCCAGCGCAGAATGACGCGGCATTCGACTCGCTGCGTCAGTCTTTACTGGTAGAAACTGGGTGCCAGCGTTTTGTGCCATCAACACATATCCCTCCAATTCATGATTTTTTGTTAGGGCGTGAGCATAACAGTATAAACAGCGCCTTCGTACGAATGTTGCCGTGCCCGCTTATGTCTTACTCCGTCAACTCCACACTAAAGAAAATTGCCATGAGACACCAATACTAGGGACTAAAAAGCTCGTCAATAACAGCCGCCAGACGTCGGCCAGCCAGGCACACTCGCTCGGCGGCCAGATGCGAATTTAGTCTAAAGTATTCTAGTGAAATTTCCTGTGATCTTGGATACACGGTATTGACCACTAGTGACCTTGACTCCAACATCCACCTTTCAATGGCAGCTGTTTCAGTTCCATGTAAAGCAGTACTGGCACAGGCTTTGCGTATTGCAGCACGCTGCGCCGTCTGATCTCCCAGGTAACGCAGCAGTAAATCATCCCACAGTGCATGCAGGTTCATGCGCTCATCTGATCCGCGAGTGTCAATAGATTTCGGAACGCTAACCAGAAAATTGTTGCCACCTCGATCATCCGCATACCCCACGTGTAAAGGCTGGTGCAGGTCTCCCACAAAATGGCAGACAAACTTAACTGCCTCCTGGCGAACAGAAGTATCTGCACCTGCGTCTCGCAGTCGTGCAATTTGTACATTCAGAGCACCAATGACGCAGTTATCTTCACGACAATCACGTTCTGCGTCGAATACCATTTCATTGCGCGGCATATTGATGTAATGCCAGGGTTTGCTTAACTTCCAGGGGCTTTCGGACCGAATCACGTCGGGCCATACACATCCCTCAACAAAATTCGCGCTGGAGTCACCAAACAAAGATAACAGTTGATTTCTTGTGTCCTCGGGCAGCGTCTCCAGCGCCAACTCGCCTACGTAGCGGTGCCCCTGGGCACTCCACCCTGCGGCAGTGTAGGGAACCATGAGAAAACCAAGGCAAACCAGCGCGGTGCAAATTTTTACGATCATATTGGATGCATTTTTTGACAATGATGGGAATAATACCCGGAATGAGAGACAAAATTCTTTCACCTGATACAAAATTGGGATTGGCGCTGGCCGGCGGTGGCGCCAGAGGTATTGCGCATATCGGTGTCATCGAAGGATTGGTGGAGATCGGCGTTGAACCTACCCACATAGCGGGTACCAGCGCAGGAGCCATCATTGCTGCAATGTATGCGTACTCGCTGGATCCGAAATGGGTGCATGATCAGTTCAGGGCATTCCTGGACAGTCCTGAGTTCCGCGCGCTGGGCACTCAAAAACTGGCCAGGCGCTATGAGCAGGATGCGGATCAAACACCATTCAGTCGGCGGGTTCAGGACCACGTCGTAATCCACTTATCCTTGTACAAGCAGCACATGATCGACCGCTCCAAACTCCGGGCGGCCATGGAGTTTTTAGTACCGGCATCAGACTTCAAACAGTTGCAGATACCACTAATAATATCCGCCGCAGATCTGCAGTCAGGATTACCCATCCGATATCGAGAAGGCGACCTGCACAATGCTTTGTGCAACAGTGCAAGCATCCCTGGCGTTCTGGAGCCGGAACTCAACGGTTCTACGGTAATCAGTGATGGTGGCGTTCTAGAACCCGTTCCGGTGGAACCTCTGCGGGAGCATTGTCGTTTTGTGATCGCCTCTGAGATTAGTCGGCACGGTCTACCGCCCATGGACGAGATTAATATCAACTCCCTGATGATTCGAGCTGAACAGCTCACCCAGATGACGCTGGCCAAGCTCCAGGCCCAGCAAGCCAACTACGTCTTATCGCCCGACGTCATGGCATTGCACTGGTCCCAGTTCGGCGCTTTTGATGACCTGTATGCCAACGGACTGGCCTGCGTGCGGGACCATTCAGACCAGCTAATAAAAACAATTCGCAAGGCATCAGGCTGGCGTGGCCGCCTGGCCTGGAAGCTTCGCCAGCTAGGAAAAGGTCAGCAACCCATTTACCCAGCGGGCGTGGAGTAGGAAAAACCTGCCGAGTTTAAGATGCCCGCGCCGCGCGCTTGCGTTCGTGCTCCAGCAAATGCTTCTTCCGAATCCGCAAGCTTTGTGGCGTGACCTCGACCAACTCATCTGAGTCGATAAACTCCATCGCCTGCTCCAATGTCATCTTAACTGGCGGCGTCAGCAGCAAAGCATCATCCTTGCCAGCTGCACGGACGTTGGTGAGCTGCTTGGCTTTAAGTGGATTGACGGTCAGATCGTTTGCTCGAGCGTGAATACCAATTACCTGCCCTTCGTACACATCGACATTGGCTTCGATAATGAGGCGACCACGTTCTTGCAGGTTAAAGAGAGCGTAAGCGAGTGCTTTGCCGGTGCCGTTGGATATAAGAACGCCGTTTTGGCGCTCTGCGATGGTGTCGGTAACTTCTGGACCATAGTGATCAAACACATGGAACAGCAGGCCAGTGCCAGCAGTCACAGTGCGAAATTCGTTCTGGAAGCCAATCAGCCCACGCGCTGGAATAATATAATCTAAACGCACTCGTCCTTTGCCATCTGGGACCATATTGGTTAATTCGCCTTTGCGCGTTCCCAGACGCTCCATCACAGCACCCTGGTACTGATCATCCAGATCAACCACCAACTGCTCGTAGGGCTCTTCCCGGACACCGTCCACTTCCCGCACTACCACTTCAGGGCGAGATACCGCCAATTCATATCCTTCCCGCCGCATGGTCTCGATCAGGACTGCCAGGTGGAGTTCACCACGACCGGATACCTTAAACTTTTCTGGATCAGGGGTATCGTCTACGCGCAGCGCCACGTTGTGGACTAACTCTCGCTCCAGACGCTCTCGGATTTGGCGGCTGGTTAGGTATTTCCCTTCCTTTCCAGCAAACGGTGAATTATTCACACAGAACGTCATGCTGATGGTCGGTTCGTCCACGGACAGCACCGGCAAAGCCTCCGGCGCTTCTCGATCTGCCACAGTCTCGGAGATGCTCAAGCCCTCAATACCGGTAATGGCAATGATGTCGCCAGCCTGGGCTTGATCCACTTCATATCGCTGCAGACCCTTAAAACCAAGCACCTGCAGAATGCGACCATTGCGAGTTTTGCCTTCGCGGTCAATCACGGTCACCGGGGTATTGGTTTTGACCGTACCGCGTTGAACACGACCCACGCCGATGACGCCTACGTAGCTGGAATAATCCAGCGAAGAAATACGCATCTGAAACGGGCCGTCCACGTTAACATCAGGCGCCGGGACTTGTTCCACGATCAAATCCAGCAGCGCATGCATATCTGCGTCCATGTTTGCCGCATCCATCCCGGCAATACCTTGCAGCGCCGAGGCATAGACTGTTTGAAAGTCTAATTGATCATCAGTGGCTCCGAGGCGATCAAACAAGTCGAAGGTTTGATCGATAACCCAATCTGGCCTGGCACCATCACGATCCACTTTATTTACTACCACAATAGGTTTGAGGCCAAGTTCAAATGCCTTTTGGGTCACAAAACGGGTTTGCGGCATAGGCCCTTCTACCGCGTCTACCAGTAGTAACACTGAATCCACCATGGAGAGCACCCGCTCTACCTCGCCACCAAAATCGGCGTGACCCGGGGTGTCCACAATATTGATTCGAGTATCTTTCCAATCAATAGCAGTATTCTTGGACAGAATGGTGATACCGCGCTCGCGCTCGAGATCATTGGAGTCCATCACCCGCTCCGGAGACTCGGTCCGAGCGTCCAGTGTGCCAGACTGACGCAAAAGGCAATCTACCAGGGTCGTTTTCCCGTGGTCGACGTGGGCGATGATGGCGATATTTCGGATATTGCTGCTCATGAAAACTGCTGAAAACCAGACAAAATGGGCGCGCACGCTAACACAACCCTTGCCGAATGCAAGGGTTTTGAGTCTATTAGGAAAGAATGTTTGACCGAAGGCTTAAACTTTAGTCATCAGCCCGTCATTGGAGCGGCTCGCAATTATCTCTTGGGATCAGCCGTTGCAACGACGCAGTTGCTGTAGATCCCTCGTCAAACGCATAGTGCAGCATCACCGAATTGCAGTGGATAAACTCCAACTCCGCGGTACCCACAGACTGCGTATCAACCGGACTTGGCTGGGCCAATCGACCACCTGTGGTGGCAAAAATGGTTAAGGCATCGTCAACTTGCTGCAGCGTATACCAGCGCTGTTCACTGGTCACATCATCCTGGTCCGAAAACGTAAACCATGCTGCAAACAAATTTCCGCTGTCATCAAGTATGTCTAAAAATACACCTTGCCCGCTGGCCGCGGGATCAAACCATGCGCCTTCGTCCAGGGCAGTGACGCCATACTCGAGTGGCGACTCTAACTCAGCGGTGACTGTGTACCCCCAGAAGCACAGCTGGCCATTCGTATTGGCAATAAATGCTTCTACGTCTTCCTCCACAAATCCAGGCCAGCCATCACATATCTCGATGGCAAAGTCTGCAAACCCATCAAATCTAACGATATGCCAAGACCATAGTGGTTGCTCTTTATGCAACCAGTCGCGGTTAAACCCATCGGTACCAGCGGCAATCTGAACACTGGCAATGCTGCCCACTGACCCGCCAGGCCCCTCTTCTATCAGCATTCTTGCCTGTTCGATGTCGGTGGGATCGCTAAGTGGCAGCAAGTACGACTCACCTCGGTTGGGCACAATTTCTGACATGACAAACCATCGTGTTTCTGCCTGTACGAACGAAACCCACAGCGAGGCAATCAGCAGTAAGCCGTAGCGCATAAAGTTTTTCCCTGATCCAAAAATTTAGCCACGCATTGTGCCGCAACTGTGCACCGCGTGAAAAGAATACGTTACCATGGCTGAACACATACTTGGTTAAGGAAACATTGTGAGCAATTTAAAAGCAACAATTCACACAAACAAAGGCCCCATTAATATCAATCTGCAAGCAGATAAAGCACCCATGACGGTGGCCAACTTTGTTAACTTAGCACAGCGTGGGTTTTACGATGATTTGAAATTTCATCGCGTGATTTCCGACTTCATGATTCAGGGTGGCTGCCCCTTAGGAACTGGCACCGGCGGGCCGGGCTATCGCTTTGGAGACGAGTTTGACCCAACCCTCAAGCACGACAAGCCCGGCATCTTGTCCATGGCCAACGCCGGACCGGGAACCAATGGAAGTCAGTTTTTTATCACCCATGGCGCCACGCCATGGTTAGATGGAAAACATTCTGTATTCGGCGAAGTAGTTAGCTCTGACGATCAGGATGTAGTGAACAGCATTCAGCAGGGCGACGATATTGAAAAAATTGAGATCACCGGCGATGCGGGAGCGTTGTTAGAGTCGCAACAGGATCATGTCAATCAGTGGAATGCCACTCTGGATGCCAGCTAAAGGCACACGCCAAACGCGTAATCCATGCTAGAAATTGTGGCTCACTTGCCTGGTTCATTGGGCCAGGCAAGTGACACTGTCACGCTCAGGAATTGCGACTAATATGTCCGGGAGGACGCGTAGTGCGCAAGCGTGACCATCGCGTCTTTGTATTCGCTGGTGGGTATAGCCGCCAGCGAATCGATTGCTGCTTCGGATTCCCGTCGTGCAGCCTGTTCGGTATAGCGCAGTGCGTCGCTACCTCTGATTGCGTACACCACCTCATCCAAGGCTGACCGGTCTCCTGTCTCCAAAACCCGTTTGATCAGCGTGCGATCAGCGGGCTGACCATTCTCCAATAAGTAAATCAGCGGCAGCGTAGGTTTACCTTCCGCCAGATCGTCGCCCAAATTCTTTCCCAGCTCGCCAACGTCGCCGGTGTAGTCCAGCAGATCATCAGTGAGCTGAAATGCAACGCCTAAATGGTGTCCATAGTCGCGTAAGGCAGATTCCCAATCAGGCCCCTTATCAGCTAACACTGCCGCCAATTCGCTGGCTGACTGGAATAGACATGCGGTCTTGCTGCAAATAATGTCGCGATACGCAGCCTCATTGGTATCCGGATTGCCCATATTCAAAAGCTGCATGACTTCACCTTCCGCAATGGTATTGGTGGTCTGAGCCAGGATATCCATGACGCGCATGGAATCCACCTTCACCATTAGCTGAAACGCACGTGAATATAGGAAATCGCCCACCAGCACGCTCGCGGCATTGCCCCATACCGCATTTGCGGTTTCTTGGCCACGTCGCAAATCAGATTCATCCACCACGTCGTCGTGGAGCAATGTTGCGGTATGTATGAACTCAATAATGGCGGCCACCACCACATTTCGCTCAACCACTTCGCCACAAGCACCGGCGCTGAGCAAATGAATTACCGGCCGCATGCGCTTTCCGCCGCTGGCGATAATGTACTCAGACACTTGATTAATCAGCGCCACTTCCGAACCTAAACTGGAACGGATGGCTGAATCAACGAGCCGCATGTCGCCTGAAACCAGCGCCTGAACGTGCTCCAGAGACAAAGAATTACTTGCGGCTTGGACCGTTTTTTCGGTCGCAGACATGCTGAATGAACATCCTTGCGTAAGTGGAAGCGCAATTATAACGTGTTTGCCGCCGGGCGATAGCTTTCCCGTATTCTTACGGCCTTCGACAGTACTATTTTGTGCCGATGTTGGTTCAACCATCTAAAGCGGCCGGTTTGCCCACTTATCATGAACCAAATGGCCTGCTAAACTTGCCCGCCGCGCGACGCGCAATTTGCTGATATCTTCAAGGAGTAAGGGATGGCTCGAGGCGTAAACAAAGTAATTCTGTTAGGCAATCTGGGCGCTGACCCCGAAACGCGATATACCGCTGGCGGCGCTGCAGTCACTAATTTGAGTATTGCGACAACGCGACAGTGGCGCGACCGCAACACCAACGAGAATAAAGAAGAAACCGAATGGCATCGGGTGGTCTTCTTTGGACGCCAGGCCGAAGTAGCGGGCGAATATCTGAGCAAGGGCTCACAGTGCTACGTGGAGGGCCGCCTGCGAACCCGTAAATGGCAGGACAACAACGGCAATGATAAATGGACCACTGAAATCGTTGGAGATGATTTGCAGCTGCTGGGTGGCCGCGGCGGTGGCGGTGGCAGCGCGCCATTTGGCCAGTCGGGAGGCGGCCGCTCCCAGCAAAACCCCAACCAGAATAGCAACCAGAACAATCAAAATAACCAGGGCATGCCGCCCATGGACGATGACTTCGACGACGATATCCCGTTCTAAATCTTGGTATTTTCGAACTGCATCAAGTCTTGGTGCAGTTCATCTCTAAACATCACCTGAAACAGAAGAAACATATACGCATGAATGCATTACCAACATGGATCGTAACCGGGGGAGCCGGATTTATCGGTGGCAATTTCGTGCTGGACGCCGTCACCCAAGCTCGGGCAAATATCATCAATCTCGACAAACTTACCTATGCGGGAAATTTGGACACGCTTGCAAGCGTTGCAGATGATCCTAAGCACACGTTTGTTCACGGTGATATCTGCGATAGCGAACTGCTGCAAAACCTGATGACGGAGCACCAACCGGAGTGCATCATAAATTTTGCCGCGGAAAGCCACGTAGATCGTTCAATCGACGGTCCCGCCGCATTTGTGGAAACCAATGTCGTTGGCACCCTGAAATTACTCGAAGCGGCCCTCGCATACTGGAAATCTTGTGATGATGAGACGAAAGAGTCGTTTCGGTTTTTGCATGTTTCCACCGACGAGGTGTACGGGACGCTGGGAGAGACTGGGAAATTTAGAGAAACCACACCGTATGCGCCGAATTCGCCCTACTCTGCTTCCAAGGCTGGGTCAGACCATTTGGTAAGAGCCTTTCATCACACCTATGGCTTGCCGGTATTAACCACCAATTGCTCAAATAACTACGGTCCCTATCAGTTTCCGGAAAAACTCATTCCGCTGATTATTCAAAAAGCACTGGATGAGGAGCCGCTCCCAATTTACGGCGATGGCCTGAACGTCCGAGACTGGCTGTTTGTCAGCGATCACTGTGCTGCGATACGTGCCGTGCTGTCGAACGGTAGACCCGGCGAAGTCTATAACGTAGGTGGTGATGCAGAAATGACCAACATCGATGTGGTCAAAACCATCTGCGGTATCCTGGATGAACGACGACCAAGGTCAAGCGGTAAGTACGCCGATCTGATTACCTTTGTAAAAGATCGACCCGGACATGATCGTCGCTATGCCATAGACGCAAGTAAACTCAAATCAGAACTAAGCTGGGAACCCGCGCATAGCTTCGCTGAAGGTATTGCGGCGACAGTAGACTGGTATTTGCGAGAGCGCCAATGGTGTGAGCGAGTACTGGATGGCAGCTATCGCGGGCAGCGCCTGGGTACCGACTCCAAGGAGTCAGCCGCATGAGTCGCAAGGGCATCATACTTGCTGGCGGCTCTGGCACGCGGCTATACCCAATAACCATGACCGTGAGCAAGCAGTTGCTCCCGATCTATGACAAACCGATGATCTACTATCCTCTGAGCACGCTGATGCTTGCCGGAATTCGTGAAATTTTGATCATCACAACGCCGCAGGACCAAGATCAGTTTATCCGCTTGTTGGGTGATGGCAGCCAATGGGGCCTGGACATTCAATATGCGGTACAGCCAGAGCCTAATGGATTGGCGCAGGCTTACATCATTGGTGAAGAATTTATCAATGGTGATCCATCGTGTCTGATTCTAGGCGACAACATCTTCTATGGGCATGGATTGGTTGATCTGCTAAACCGAGCCACCGATCGCAAGTCTGGTGCCACAGTATTTGGCTATTGGGTAGCCGATCCAGAGCGCTATGGCGTTGCGGAAGTGGACAGCAAAGGCACTGTTCTGAGCTTGGAAGAAAAGCCAGCCAAGCCCAAATCAAATTACGCCGTTACCGGCCTGTATTTCTACGACGGGAACGCCAGCGCAAAAGCGAAGGAGCTTACTCCATCAGCTCGCGGCGAATTAGAAATCACCGATCTAAACAAAGCGTATCTGGCAAGCGGCGAACTCACACTTGAGACCATGGGTCGTGGCTATGCCTGGCTGGACACAGGAACACACGCTTCACTGCTGCAGGCAAGTGAGTATGTGGAAACTATCGAACAACGTCAGGGCTTACGCATTGCCTGCCCTGAAGAAATTGCCTACCGTCGAAACTGGATTTCTGCCGAAGATCTGCTAAAGCTCGCTAAACCGCTCGCTAAGAATGGTTACGGCAGATATCTAAAATCCCTAGTGAAAACTGCAGCACCCCTGTGAAAATAGTTGAACAAGCACTCAACGGTGTAGCCTTGATTGAACCGCAAGTATTCGGGGATGATCGAGGCTACTTTTTGGAAACCTGGAATGCTGGCCGGTATGGACACCTGGGTCTGCCCGACCGATTTGTACAATCCAACGTATCCCGATCTCGCTATGGTGTACTTAGGGGGCTGCATTTTCAGAACCCAAAGCCCCAAGGCAAATTGGTCTACGTCTTAGAAGGTGAGGTTTTCGACGTAGCCGTTGACCTCAGGCGCGGGTCAGATACGTTTGGCCAGTGGTACGGCGCGCAGTTAAGCGCCAGCAACCATCGCCAACTCTATGTACCCGAGGGTTTTGGTCATGGCTTTTGCGTAACTTCTGAGACGGCACTTTTTTGCTACCTGTGCACCAATCTTTACGACGCCGAGGCTGATGCAGCGGTTGCCTGGGATGACCCTGATATCGGTATCGATTGGCCTATTCAGGGACCCGAGTTGTCTGCCAAGGACGCAGCAGCCCCTGCCCTAAAAGACATTCCTGCCGACCGCTTATTTCAGGTCGTATGAAAATCTTACTTACTGGCGCGCAGGGACAGCTTGGCAGCTATCTTCGCGACGATCTGGGGCGCATTGGCAAAGTCTTTGCTTTTGATCGCCAAACGCTGGACCTTTGCGACAAAGCCGAAATTTCCAGCGTGCTCCAACGCGTCTCTCCGCGGCTTATAGTGAATGCGGCGGCGTACACCCAGGTTGATTTGGCGGAAACTGAAGTTGAATCTGCTCGGGCGGTCAACACAACGGCTGTGGGTCAAATGGCTGATTACGCAGCGGAGCATAGCGCCGACCTGGTCCATTTCTCAACGGACTATGTTTTTCCAGGCAACGCCACGAGGCCTATCGTGGAAACCGACCAGACCAAGCCCCTGGGCATTTACGGCAAAACAAAGCTTGCCGGTGAAAACGCGGTTATACAATCGGGCTGCAAGCATCTGGTTTTGCGCACCAGCTGGGTTTTTTCTGCGCGAGGAAAGAACTTTCTCAAAACCATACTGAAACTGGCACAAACGCGCGACAAATTGACCATTGTGAACGATCAGATAGGCACACCCACGAATGCGGCCACGCTTTCACAGCTCACTACGGCCGCGCTCGGTCGATGGCTTGGCCGACCAGGCAAAGTCGGTATTTTTAATTTGAGCAGTACCGGACCAGCCATCAGCTGGTATGAATTTGCCAGTTACTTTTTGCAGCAAGCCTATAAATTTGGAATCGTTAGCAAATTGCCAACGGTAGAACCTGTACCCAGCACAGCGTATCCAACCCCGGCACAGCGACCCGCCTATTCGGTGCTGGACAACTCGCACTTCAGCAAAACTTTTTCAATAGACGTACCGGACTGGCGTACCCAAACCGATGCATGCATTGCCGAAATCGCACAACTTAAAGAATTAGAGAAAAGCGATGGATAAACTTACAACTGTCATACTTTCCGGCGGTTCCGGCACACGATTGTGGCCGGTCTCGCGTCGCGCCTATCCCAAGCCGTTTATGCGTATGAGCGATGGTCAAACACTGGCCGAAAAGACTTTAAATCGCGCGTTAAGCCTGGGCGGCGATAACATTCTTACCGTTACGGGCAGAGACTATTACTTCATTACGCGTGATGAGTATTTGCGTGTCGATGAAAGGCACGCCAACCGCTACAAATATTTGCTTGAGCCCATGGGTCGTAACACTGCGCCAGCAATTGCGATGGCGGCTCTCTACATCAAACATTTGTCTGGGCCAGACGAGAAAATGCTGGTTTTGCCTGCGGACCACGTAATACGCGACGAAGATTCATTCAGACAAGCCGTGACCAGCGCCTGTGCATTGGCTGATGACCAATATTTAGTGACATTTGGGATCACCCCAACGCATGCGGAAACCGGCTACGGCTATATCCGCGCTGGCAATTCGCTGGACCATAATGGCCAAAGCATATCTGAGTTTGTAGAGAAGCCCGACTTGGCAACGGCCAAAGACTATATCGCCGACGGGGACTATTACTGGAACTCCGGGATGTTTTGCTTTACCGCTGGCCGCTTCCTGGATGCCTTGGCCAAACACGCCCCCGACGTGCTCACCTGTGCTGAAAACTGTTGGGCAACCATGCAGGCAGACGAAGAAGTAGACAAGGAAATTCAACCCCGGGAACTGCCTGCTGACATGTTTGCCCGCATGCCGGACATTTCGGTAGATTATGCCGTAATGGAACATGCGGAAAATGCGGCTGTCGTTCCTGGCGACTTTGGCTGGAGTGATGTGGGCTCCTGGAAGGCAATGAGCGAAATCAACGACGCGGATGCCTCCGGAAATCACGTGACCGGCAAAGCAGTCACCGTGGACACTGAGAACTGTTACTTACAGGGTGAGCAGCGGCTGATTGCAACAGTGGGCGTCCAGAACCTCGTCATAGTAGACACAGGCGACGCAGTACTGGTTGCGGACCGAGAGCGAGCGCAAGATGTGAAAGCAGTGGTTGAGCAGCTTCGCGATGCCAATGATGAGAAAGCCACATTTCACCAGACTGTGCACCGTCCCTGGGGCAGCTATACCATTTTGGAAGACGCGGACGATTGCAAGGTCAAACGCTTAATCGTCAAACCTGGGCAAGTGCTTTCGCTGCAAAAGCACTTCCGCCGCAGCGAGCATTGGACCGTCGTGACTGGTACTGCCAAAGTTCGCGTGGGAGACCGAGAGTTCCTCCTGCACCGAAACGAATCTGCCTATATTCCCATGGGCGCATTACACCGATTGGAAAACACCACAGACACGGATATTGCTCTGATTGAAGTGCAGTGTGGTGACTATTTTGGCGAAGACGACATCGTCCGCCTGGAAGATGTTTACGGCCGCACTTAAGCGGCCTGACTACCTGCAGCCAGATTCACGGCAGGAAACAGTCACTACTTCAACGAGGCATGAAGCATGGCGGCTCAGGGGCAGGAGCTGCCATCTTGTCGCCACCGTGCATCAATAGCTCAAACAGCCACTGAGCGCCTTTTTTCTGGCGTTTACTCTGATCCAACCATATACACTCGTCATACACTAGCCAAGCCCATAAACGAGCCCTTATAATGCCCGGTTACCTCGCGCCACCTGTGCGGGCAATTTGGAATTGGAAACAACGAGCTATGGCTGGAAAACTTTATATAAAAACCAACGGATGCCAGATGAACGAGTACGACTCGACCAAAATGGCCGACGTTCTGGCGCAGTCGCATGGTTTAGAGTTGACGGATTCCGAAGCTGATGCGGATGTCATTCTGATCAATACCTGTTCCATTCGGGAAAAAGCCCAGGAAAAGGTATTCTCCCAGTTGGGCAGGTGGAAAAAACTCAAGCAGCAGGATGGGCGTCAGGTGGTGATAGGCGTTGGCGGTTGTGTCGCCAGCCAGGAAGGCGACGCCATCATAAAGCGCGCACCCTTCGTCGACATGGTGTTTGGTCCACAGACCCTGCATCGTCTACCAAAGATGTTGGAAGATGTGCGCTCTGGATCAAAAGCTGCTGTGGATATTTCATTTCCGGAGATCGAAAAATTCGACGCCCTGCCGGAGCCTCGCAAAGAAGGGCCTACGGCATTTGTTTCCGTGATGGAAGGCTGCAGCAAGTATTGTACTTTCTGTGTCGTCCCCTATACACGCGGCGAAGAAATTTCCCGGCCATTTGATGATGTAATTGCCGAGGTGGCCAGCTTAGCCGACCAGGGCGTGCGAGAAATCAATCTGCTTGGACAGAATGTCAACGCCTACAGAGGTCCGATGCACGACGGTAGCCACGCAGATCTGGCCCTGTTAATCGAGTACGTTGCAGCTATCGACGGCGTTGACCGAATTCGCTTTACCACATCGCATCCGGTGGAGTTCTCTGATCGATTGATTGAGGCCTATGCGAATGTGCCTGAGCTGGCGGATTACTTGCATCTACCGGTGCAAAGTGGATCAGATCGCATCCTGAGCCAGATGAAGCGCGGCCACACAGCGATTGAATACAAACAGAAACTGCGCAAACTCCGGGAAGTCAGACCAAATATATCTCTGTCGTCTGATTTCATTATCGGATTTCCCGGAGAAACAGAGCGCGACTTTAATGACACAATGAAGCTGATCGAGGACATTCGCTTTGACCAGTCATTTAGCTTCATCTACAGCCGTCGACCAGGCACTCCTGCTTCTAACCTGCCAGATGATGTGCCACTGGCAGAGAAAAAGCGTCGCCTGCAGCATTTGCAAACAACCATAAACGGGTTTGCGGCAGAAATTTCACAGAATATGGTTGGCACTACGCAGCGCATTTTGGTTGAGGGCACCTCTCGCAAGGATGAGCAGGAGTTGGCCGGACGAACCGAGAACAATCGGGTCGTCAACTTCGCCGGAAATGCTCGCTTGATCGGCGAGTTTGTAGACGTAGAAATCACCGAGGCGATGCCAAATTCGCTGCGCGGCCGAATTATCACGCGCGAATCCAGCGCGGCATAAAGGACTATTTTGAGCGAACAAGCAAAACGGGTAGAAGAGTTTTCTCTGGAACCCGAAAACAACGAACGGCTGGCAAATTTGAGTGGCCAGTTTGACGAGCACCTGCGTCAGATAGAGCAAAGACTGGGCGTCAACGTGGTAGCGCGAGGCGGCGTCTTTCGCATAAGCGGAGACGACAAACCGGTCCGCTCTGCGCGTCGTGTAGTGGAAGCAATGTACGCGGCAACAGCCAAGGAAGTGCTGACACCAGCGGAAGTTAATTTACACCTGCAGCAATCCGGCGTGGATGCTTTAGAGGATGCTGAGCAAGACGTCGACTCGGTAATAATCAAGACCAAGCGCGGGTTTATCAAGGGTCGCGGGCCTAATCAAATTAGCTATCTGCAGCGCATCGCAGACAACGATATCAACTTTGGCATCGGGCCGGCTGGAACCGGCAAGACCTATTTGGCAGTGGCCTCTGCGGTTGCCGCGCTGCACGCAGAGCGCGTACAAAGACTGGTGCTGGTTCGACCGGCGGTAGAGGCCGGCGAAAGGCTTGGCTTTCTACCTGGCGATTTGGCGCAAAAGGTAGATCCTTATTTGCGACCGCTGTATGACGCGCTGTACGAAATGCTCGGCTTCGACCAAGTGATGCGCCTAATCGATCGCAACGTAATTGAAATCGCGCCATTGGCGTTTATGCGTGGTCGCACCTTGAATGACGCATTTGTCATTCTTGATGAAGGTCAGAACACGTCCATCGAGCAGATGAAGATGTTCCTTACCCGTATTGGATTCGGGTCCACAGCGGTAATCACCGGCGACATAACGCAGGTAGACTTACCGCGTAATCAGACATCTGGTTTAAAGAATGCCATTGAAGTACTTAAAGACGTAGACGGCATCAGTTTCAGTTTCTTTTCTGCTCATGACGTAGTACGCCATCGGCTGGTCCAACGCGTAATTCAAGCGTACGACGCACATAGCAGCAGCGAGCGCAACAACAGTAAAGAGCATGACCAAAGCTGATCCGCAAGAACCGGCTGATATCACTGTTCATGTGGATCGGGCAACACAAACTGAAACGCCAGATGATGCCCAGTTTCAACAATGGGTGGAAGCGGCTGTACGTGCGTTCCGGGCCTCAGCTCATGTGGACATTCGTATCGTTGACAGGGATGAGTCGCAGAGCTTAAACGCGACGTATCGGGATAAAGACTATCCCACCAACGTGCTTTCTTTTCCCGCAGAATTAGCGCCGGAAGTAGAGCTACCTTTGCTGGGAGATTTGGCTTTGTGTGCCCCCGTGGTGACCTCAGAAGCGATAGCCCAGGAAAAGCAGGTAATGGACCATTGGGCGCATCTAACGGTGCATGGCACGCTCCATCTTTTGGGCATGGATCATCAGCAGGATGAAGAAGCCAATGTGATGGAGGCTTTGGAAATCAAAATCCTATCTGGCCTGGGTATTGCAAACCCCTACTCAGACATCAGCGCACAAGGCGATATTTAGGCATGGGCCACAAAATCCGTTACAATTCGCCACCAGTCTGTCGCCCGTGAATAACGGCAAAGACAACATTCTAATTTACCATCTATGAACGACGACAATGCGAGTACCAGCGGTTCCGACCGCTCGTGGATTGGTCGCCTGACTCAGGCACTGTCCAGTAACGAGTTGCGGAACCGGGAAGAACTTCTGGAAACCTTACAAGCGGCCCTGCAAAACGATTTGTTGGACGCAGATACCTTCGGCATGATTGAGGGCGCTTTAGAAGTGTCCGAAATGCAGGTTCGGGACGCGATGATTCCCCGCGGCCAGATGGTCGTACTTGACCACGACGCACCGCTGGACGACATCCTTCCGACTATCGTAGAAACGGGTCATTCCCGCTTTCCTGTAGTAAAAGATGATCGCGATGAGGTCGTCGGCATTCTCTTGGCAAAAGATTTGCTGCGCTTCTTCTTAGACGAAGAAAGAGAGCGTTTTCAGCTTACCGAAGTGATCAGACCTCCGGTCTTTATTCCGGAGAGCAAGCGCTTGAATGTATTGCTCAAAGACTTTCGATCCAGTCGCAACCATATGGCGATAGTTGTCGATGAATTTGGTGGGGTAGCTGGTCTAATCACCATCGAAGACGTTTTGGAGGAAATTGTTGGGGAAATCGACGATGAGCACGATTTGCGCACCGCCGCCCATATTGTCAAGCACGACGGCAATCGGTTTACGGTAAACGCGCTTACGCCTATTGATGAGTTTAATCGCTACTTTGACTCTACGTTTGACGATGAAGCCTTCGATACGATTGGCGGTCTGGTGACTGGTGAACTCGGCCGAGTTCCCGAACTGGGAGAGCGTCTGGAGTTGGAAAACTTTGCCATTGAGATTCTTCGCTCCGACACCCGTCGATTACAGCTCTTAGGCATTTCCAGATTGGATAAATAACTGCATGCGCCACCAGCTGGTTATCGTTCTTTGGGCGCTTTTTCTGTTCGGGCATAGCACTTGGGCCCGCGCTGAGCTTCGCGCTGAGCTACTTACTATTGGCCCTGGGCCTGCATATTTCGAGCGCTTTGGCCATAATGCCATCGTGATTCGCAACACCGATACCGGTCAGGCCTTTTCCTATAACTTTGGCATTTTTGATTTTGAGCAGGAAAATTTCTTCGTCAATTTTCTTCGCGGCCATATGCTGTACAAACTTGCGGTATTCGATGCCGATAGAGAACTGGCGTTCTACCGATCCCAAGGCCGGGATATCACCCGGCAAAAGCTCAACCTGACAAACGATCAGGTACGTGCGCTTTTCAATGATCTGGCAAATCGCGCCAAACCAGAAAACGCTGAGTATCGCTACGACTACTTTCTGTCCAACTGCTCTACCCAGGTACGCGACGCGCTTGACCGAGCTACCGGCGGTCAGATTGCCCAGCAGTCTGAATTACCTGCGAGGCTTTCATTAAGAGACCACACCCGTAGATTGACCGCACCGGTCCCATGGATGCATTACGGGATTCAGTTTGGCCTGGGACCAAAAGTCGATCAACCCACATCAAGATGGGATGACTTCTTCGTTCCCATGGAATTACAACGAGCCGCTGAAACGATGATCTTGCGACGAGAGACGGGCGAAACTGTGCCGTTCGTGGCAGCCCAGGAGCAGCTGTTTACCGGCTCCAAATACCAAGAACAGATGCTGCCAGAGCCCAACTACTGGCTAGGATGGTTGATTGGTCTGCTGGTATTTGGCGCACTGTGGCTGCTCCCCCCGCGCCCAGCTAACTGGCTTGCTAACGGCATCCTGGTAGTTTGGGCAGTCGCCGGAACTTTTATGTTGGGTCTGTGGCTGTTTACCGAACACTGGCCTGCTGCGCGGAACGCCCACTTGCTGTTGGCATCCCCCCTGCTCTTAGCATTCTTCTCTACTAACCGGCTACTAAAGACAACTATTTTTGCGGCAATGTTAGCTGCCAGCATTTGGTTAGCCTTACCTTGGAACGAACAATCTGCGCCGGTTATTGCACCAATTTTGGGGACCACTATACTTAGCGCCGCTTGGAGGAAGATTCGTGTGTCAACTTCTGACACTGTTGTCACGACATCGTCTTAATCACACTATACGCTTCGTCTCTTAAGGAGAGTCTTTTGAAGTCGTCCAGTCCATCCCGTGAACACACGCTAAAGAATAAAACGATATGGCATACGTTGAGGAACAGTTCTGTTTTTCAAATGGCCCTGTTTTTCACGCTTATTATGGCGACCCGATCCAGTTTTGCAGATTGGAATCCCGTACCCACAGGCTCCATGAAGCCGACAATTCTGGAAGGCGATCTGATCTTTGTAAATCGCGCCGCTTATGATCTGAAGCTACCGTTTACGACCAAACATATTGCACGCTGGAGCGATCCGGAAAATGGCGATGTAGTAGTCGCATATTCGCCAGAGGACGGGCAACGCATCGTCAAGCGAGTCGTGGCGGGACCAGGAGATATGCTTTACGTAGACGGAAACCGGCTGGTAGTAAACGGAGCCAGACCAGACTATCAAGAGTATTCTCTCCCCGAGTTGGTCAATGAGCCACAGCACTGGCTATTTGAAGAGCACTGGGGCAGCCGAACGAATTTAATCATGCTGGGCACCCAGCCACGCAGCATTGCACCTAGAATCTCCATGAAAGTCCCGGACAATCAATTTTTCCTGATGGGGGACCATCGCGATAATAGCTTTGATTCCCGCTTTTATGGCACCGTAGAACGCCAGCAAATTTTAGGCGAAGCCGTCGGCGTGATCGGATCTTTGGATATTAAGCAAAACTGGCAGCCGCGGTGGCGCCGCTTTTTCTCAGATTTAGAGTTTGAATCGGCCCGGTCAGGAGCACAGGATGGCTGATCACATAAAGGTTGGGCTGGCACAGTGCTCGCCAGTGTATCTGGATCGGGAAAAGACCATCGCAAAAGCAACCAGATGGATTGAGTCAGCGGGAGACAAGTCTTGCAATCTGGTAGTCTTCGGTGAAGCGTTCCTCCCTGCTTATCCATTTTGGCTCAGCGAAACCGGAGGAAGTCAGTTCGAGAACGCCGCGCAAAAACAGATGCATGGCCTGTACGCGGAGCAGTCCGTCAGCATTGCAGCAGGCCACCTGAAAGAGATACAAGCTGCCTGCGCTGATCATGAAATCGCTTGTTACCTGGGGTTTGTTGAGCGTGCCGACAATCGAGGCGGTCACTCACTATATTGTTCACTAACTTATATCGATCCCAAGGGAAACATTCAATCCGTACACCGTAAACTGATGCCGACCTACGAAGAAAGGCTATGCTGGTCGATTGGCGACGGCCACGGGCTCAGAGTGCATCCGCTGGCAGGATTTAATGTTGGCGGGTTGAACTGCTGGGAGAACTGGATGCCCATGGCAAGATCTGCATTGTATGGTCTGGGCGAGAATCTGCACGTGGCAGTCTGGCCTGGCAGTGAGCGTAATACTCGTGATATTACGCAATTTATGGCTAAAGAATCCCGTAGCTTTGTTGTATCCGTTTCCAATGTCATGAAGCGCGCTGACTTGCCCGCTATCGACCTCTTAGACGGCATGCGAGACACTGGCGACGAGTGGCTGAGTGACGGCGGTTCCTGCGTGGCAGCCCCCGACGGTAGTTGGATCATTGAGCCAACAATGCACTGCGAGGAGCTGTTTACCGCTGATCTAGATCTTGCTCAAGTGCGACGAGAACGACAAAATTTTGATCCCGCAGGACACTATGCGCGCGCCGATGTGATGCAGCTTCATGTTGATCGAACACGTCAAGCCACTGTGCGATACTCCGAAATTGACTAACCGAGCATATTCTCGTGAGAACTCACCGTGATTAGAGATCTTCTAGAACGACGCGTCATTCAGATAGTTGGTGTCTATTTAGGCGCTATTTTCGCTATGTTTGAGTTCACCGGGCTCATCGTCGAACGTTACGCGCTTTCCGACAACTTAATTGACATGGTGCTTGTTGGCATGCTCTCGTTTCTGCCAACAGTGATACTGATTGCCTATTTTCACGGTAAGCCTGGGAAAGACCAATGGCACCGCAGCGAGAAGATCGCAATCCCACTGAACGTGGTAGTTTCTGCGGTACTACTGGGCGTGCTGTTCCGCGGCGAGGCAGTAGAAGCCGTAGCGCACAAAGTCGAAGTCACCGACCTGGACGGTTCCCAAGTTGTGGTGGAAATCCCCAAGGAAGCTTATGTCCGGCATTTGACCCTGTTCTTCTTTGAACCCACCGAAAGCACGGAGAAATGGTTGGGATACGCGATCCCTGATCTCATCGGTACCCATTTGAATCGAGACCCCTCGGTAGATGCCGATAATCCGTTTAATGGCTATGGCCAGGGCTTCATGTGGCGACTAGAGCGGGCAGGATTCCCAGATGGTTTCGGCGTGGATATACCCACCATGCAGGCGCTGGCCCGAGAAAGAAGACAAGATTACTTTATCCATGGGGAAGTCTCCGGCACCGCCTCTGACGCCAGAATAACCGCTCGAATTTATCGCGTTGACCCGTTTCACCTGGTTGCAGAGCAGGTAGTGACCGGGGGCGACATCTTTGAAGAATCCGACGAACTGATTGACTTCATTAAACAGGAGACAGATGTCCAACGGGGGGCCAGCGGTCTCATAGAGAACTTCTCTGTGGCTGAATTGCTCACAGACTCCATTCCGGCATACCGATCCTATATTGCCGGTCGCGCTGCCATGCTTTTTGGCAATCGCTACCATGAGGCAATCGACCATTGGCTTGCTGCCATCGAGCAGGACTCGCGATTTCTTCACGCTTACACGCAAGCAGCATATGCCTATATCCAGCTTGGTCATACCGACACAGCGATGACCATGTTTAGAGACGCGCAGCCCATGATGAACAAGCTGCCCCATCGTCAGCGCCTTGCAATCCAGGCACAAATGGAAATGATTCGAGAAAACCCCGAGCGCGCTCTGGCGATTTATGAAAGCTGGGTGGAGCAGTATCCAAATGATGTGGATGCCAGGGTATCTGCTGGCTTTGCCAATATGTACAACTTCCAGAACCTGGAAGCCAGCGCGGAGCATTTTGAACGAGCCTTGGAAATGGATCCGCAGCGTGATTTTCTTTACCAGCACATTGTCAATATTTTCCGAGCCACTGATCAACCCGATCGTGCGAAGCACTTTATCGAAGAGTATATCGCACAGCGACCGGATGAATATGAAGGGTGGGTTACGCTCGGCGATATTGCTTTAACCCAAGGTGCGCTGGACGAAGCCCAGACGCACTACGAGGCCGGTGCACTCGCGGAGAACGATATGGTCACTCCGGAACTGCGTCTGGCCAAACTTGCGTTGAAGCGCGGCGACTTTGACGAGATGCGATTGCATTTCCAGAATGCAGCGTTTATTGCACAAGCACCCATTCAAGAAGCAACCATTCACGCAGAAAGAGCTTTCGTACACCGCACGCTTGGTCAGCCCAGCCA
This sequence comes from uncultured Gammaproteobacteria bacterium, assembly GCA_964630895.1. GTDB lineage: Bacteria > Pseudomonadota > Gammaproteobacteria > Xanthomonadales > SZUA-38 > CAZVYE01. The sequence goes on from CAZVYE010000001.1 coordinate 48,755, forward strand.
AGCCCTGGCTGCCCTGGAAGATTGGCATGCGATAACGGCCCAGTATCGCCAGAGCCTGGACACCTATTTTATGCTGTTCATGGAATTTGACCTGTACGTGCTGGCGGGAGAAGCAGACAAAGCCAAGGCAATTTTGCAAGACGTTGACTCCCAATTGGAAGCCGGTGGCTTTGGCTTTGTTGCCGATCACGGCCGAATGATCCTAGCCATAGCTCAAAACGATCCGCAGGTCGCGCAGATGGCGTTTGAACGCCTTAACTCTGCCGTACGTGATCGAGGCCGTGTGGACTTGTTTTATCTGGTTGAATGGGCAGAAGGAATAATCGCAGCGCTTCGCGACGACCATGATCTGGCCATTGCTTTGTTTCAAAAGGCTCTGGCAACCAATTCTGGTTCAATCCAGGCGGTTAACGACCTGGAATCACGTCCGGAGATATTGCGCGCCCTGGCCCAATCGTTGCTGAAATCCGGTCGACGTGACGAAGCGATTCTAGCCGCGCGAGAAGCGCTCATCTCCTGGCCAGCAGATCCGGATACAAACCTGATCCTCGCTCAGGCGTATTTTGAGGACAATCAAAAAACGTCCGCCCGGGATGCACTGAAGATAGCGCTTCAGGCTTGGTCAGAGGCAGAACCGGGTTATCCCCCACGCGAGGCAGCACTGCAGTTAGCGCAAAAGCTAGAGCTCTAAATTCGAGCTACTTCAGGCACCTTAGCGGGCGCTGCACACATTCTGTTAACGAGCCCGGAAAACTTGTTAAATTCCTGCCGCGGAATTTTTACGCTTTATAAATCCGACCTGCGTAGAATGCGTTCTCGAGAAGCCCAAGCAACATACCTGACGGCAAGAGCGTCGAAAGGTGTAGCACTAGCCCGGGACCGCACCTCACCCCCCTATCATCCCCCTGGTCCCGGGCTAATTTTGGCGCTAACAGCGCCTATTTCTTAATCACATAACAGGGCTCGTAGCGAGTACCTGGAAGCTTCATACGATGCTGGCTCACAAACCGCTGTAGCAGCGCATCCATTCGTTCCATAATTTCCGCATCGCCTTGCAGCTCGAACTTCCCGCGCGCAGCAATTCTGGCAATACCTTCTTCCTTCACGTTACCAGCAACAATGCCGGAGAAAGCCCTGCGTAAATCCGCTGCCAGTTTGTGGGGCGGTCGATCGCGCTCAAGCTGCAGCGCAGCCATATTGTCGTGACTTGGAATAAACGGTTCTTGAAACTCAGGGCGAATTGTTAATCCCCAATTGAAGAAGAACGCGTCTTTTGTTTCACGACGATAGGCGCGAACATCGTCCATTCCCGCAGCCATAACGCGGGCCACAGCATCTGGATCTTCGACGATAATCTGATATCGCTTCGTAGCCTCATCCCCAAGGGCGAACTGCAGAAATTCATCAATCTGTTCGAAGTAATCTGCCGATTCGGCCGGCCCGGTAAATACCAGCGGGAACGGCATGTTCTCGTTCTTTGGATGCATCAAGATGCCAAGCAGATAAAGAATTTCTTCTGCGGTACCTACGCCCCCCGGAAAAACCACGATACCGTGACCAACCCGAACAAAGGCCTCAAGGCGCTTCTCTATGTCCGGCATAATGACCAGGCGGTTGACGATAGGATTGGGTGACTCAGCGGCAATAATTCCTGGTTCAGAGATGCCAATGTAGTCGCCATCTTCAATACGCTGTTTGCTATGGGCGATGGTTGCCCCCTTCATGGGGCCTTTCATTGCGCCGGGACCGCAACCAGTGCAAATATTCAATCCACGCAGCCCCATCGCATAACCGACTTCTTTGGTGTAATCGTATTCTTCTCGAGAAATTGAATGCCCACCCCAGCAAACCACCAGTTTAGGATCAGTTCCAGTTCTTAGAATCTCTGCATTGCGAAGGATGGAGAACACAAAGTCTGTGGTTTGCGTTTCGCCAATACCGCCATCATCTGCTGGCTGCAGATGCGTGTGCACGTAGACGATGTCGCGAAGGACGTCAAATAGCAGTTCGCGGACACCCTCAATAATCTTGCCATCAACAAATGCATTGTTGGGCGCATTGGTCAGTTCCAGCTTAATTCCTCGATCCTGCTGGATAACCTCGATCTTAAAATCTTCATAGGTTTCCAGCACCGCGCGCGCATCGTCCTGCTCCGAACCTGTATTTAATACTGCCAACGCACATTTTCTGAGCAAATCGTGCATTCCCCCATGACCAGCCTGGCGCAGTGCGGCTACTTCCTGCTGGGACAAAAGAGCCAGTCCCCCTGTGGGTGATATGGACACCGTATTTGTATTCTTTCCTGTCATATATGTTCCTTTCTAATTGTTTTTATTTGGCGGCCCTGAAGGTATAGCAACCGGCGCCACAGCTTGTGTGACGGTATGGAGTGACTTTCAAGGAAATCAGACCAGATCAGGGCCGCTCGCTCTTTCAAGCAGAAAGAGCGGGGCTGGTCTTACTCTATGCAATATCGATACGGGGGTCCAGCATTTAACATGATTTTTCTTGCCCTCTAAACGACAAAGGCCGGCAAGATGCCGGCCTTTGAAGTAACGCTTTGTACGAATGGATTAGAACTTGAACTTCAAACCCATCTGGATCTGCCAGCGCGACTGAGCCACACCGTCCTGACGACGGAAGAAGCTGTCGCGACGCAGGTCGTAGATATAACGACCATCTTCGGTCAGACCTTCGTAGTCTACGATCTCAGCAACGTACTCAAAGCCAACCTGGTCAATGTGACCCCAATCGTCGTCGATCAGGTTACCCAGATTCAAGACGTTGAAGATAAATTCACCTTTCACGTCACCAAACGTTGGGAATTCCTGCGTAAAGCGCAGGTCCAGAGACTTGGTGTTCGGGCTCTTACAGTGATTACGGGTAACCACGGTGCCCTGGAACTGACGCAGACAAGAGTACTCGTTCACAATTTCAAAGAACTGCGCTTCTTCTGCAGGATCTGTGAATACTACGTCACCTGGGTTTGGCACGAACAACAGGTCGTTGTCGAAGATGCGGTCACCGTTGGCATCGTTGTCAAAGGTAAAGCTGAACGGACGACCTGAACGTGATTCAAAGAACAGACCCACGCTGGTGTTGTAGTTGCCAAACAGCTGGTTGTTCCACTGCAACGCTGCGATCAAACGCTCTTGAACTTCTTGGTTAGAGGTCGAAGAAACGTTTTCATTCGGGTTGAATACTGCACGGTTATTCCAGTTAGAAATAGCACGCGAAGAAGTACCAGGGTTCACATCATCAGCTCGGCCGGTGGTATACGCCAAAGTAGCGTTCAGACCATTCTGCCAAGCCTTCGAAAACTCAACGGTGAAGTTGGTCGCTGAACCCTTGCCGGTGTTGCTGAGCAACAGCACGTCATTAAACGCTTCGTCAGAGTTGCAGCGGAAACCACTGGCATTAGCCGGATCGCAGTAGTAGGTGAAACGGCCATCCGGAAGAATACCGGTAGGTGCACCCAGGTTCAGATGCTCGTACTGAATCGCTTCGTTAACTTCTGAATGCAGTGCTTCAACAGTCATGTTGATGCCATACCACGGCAGCTCACGATCGTATGCCAGGTTGGCACGCCAAACAGAAGGCTGCTCGAAGTTGGGGTTGATTACGTCCACGTCCTGGGTCGCAGAAAGCGCGCCGCCGGCCGGAATGGGCTGGTTGTCAGGATCGGCACTGAAAGACAACTCACCGTCGTCAAACGAGAACTCGCGGTACACATCAACGTTGCCACCCGGGTTGGTGAACGGGTTAGACAGCCATACGCCAGCAGCTGAGCCCTGGAACAGGCCTACACCACCGCGAATCTGCTGTGCGTAATCGCCGCCCAGATCCCAGTTGAATCCAATGCGAGGCTGGAACAACTCGTTGCCATCGATAGTACCGTCGTTACGGAAACCGAAGGTTTGCTCAAACAGCGGGTTGTACAGCGGGCTATCGTCAACGCTGGGGATGTCGTAACGGAAACCATAGGTAACGGTCAGGTTGTAGCTGATATCCCATGTGTCCTGGATAAAGAAGCCCAGGTTGTCATACGCCCAGTCCGCAGCTGGGAACGGATCGCTCGGATCGCTACCGATACGATATTGATAGAAGCTGGGATTGCCCGCTACGAAGTCAGCAACAGTGTCAAACTCATACGTACCCAGGCTGCCGAATACGAAGGTATTGAAGAAATCGTTTTCTTTGTAATCGAAACCAAACTTCAGGGTGTGGTTACCCCACAGGTACTCTGCCGCACCAAAAGCGGTCATGGTTTCAGATGCCAGACGGTTCGCGTGACGGAATTCTTCAGTACCGAAAACAACTTCGCCACTGGTGCCGCCAACGCCTTCCACGTCCAGGATTGTTACCTGGGGCAGACGCTGCTGGAATGTAGGCAGCTTGTCGAATTCGCTGTATGAAATATTGAACTCAGTGGTCAGGTTTGGCGTCCAGTCTGAGTACAAGTGCGCAACATATGCGTCACGATCAAAATCGTTGTTGAACCAGTAGCTACCAAATGAGAAGCCAGAACCAAAGCGGCCGCCGATTTGCACGTCGTTGCCTTCAGTCTTGGTGTACTGGAAGCTGGCGCGGTGGTTGTTAGATACGTTCCAATCCAACTTAACCAACAGCTCGTCGTCTTCTTCAATCAGGTCGCTTGGTGATTGGATCGCACCTGGATCAAATCCATAACCATTAGCAGCACTGATGATTTGCTGCAGTGCCGCGTCAGACGGCATGAAAAAGTCTGAAGGGCCCGGCTGGTTGCGCTCAAAGTGCTCGTAACTGGTGAAGAAGAACAGCTTGTCTTTCAGGATTGGGCCACCAAAGGTGAAGCCATAGATGTCTTCTTCGAACTCGCGGAAGTCATTGCCGTCTTCATCTTCGCCGATGAAGTCGTCATCGCGGAACAGGTAGTAAACACTGCCGTCAAATTCGTTGGTACCGCTCTTGGTTACTGCGTTGATACCTGCACCAACGAAGTTAGCCTGCGATACGTCATAGGGAGCGATGTTGATCTGGAACTCGTCGATGGCCTCGATCGAGATCACCTGATTCCGAGCTGGCAAGCCACTGCTTTCCAGGCCGAATTCGTCATTGCTTGGCACCGAATCGATAGTAATGTTGTTGTAGCGACCATTCTGACCAGCCACTGAGAGCTCAACAAAGTCATCATCCAGAACCGTTACGCGGGGGTCTAATCGAGCGTAATCGTTCAGTGAACGTGAAATGGTTGGCAGGGTGTCGATAGACTCACGCGTTACCGTGGTTTGGGTGCCCTTGTAATCTGGGCTGAAGATGCCAGCAGTTTGCGCCGTACCTACCACTTCCAGCGCGTCCAACTGTGCGGTGCCTTCGGCCATCTGCACGTTGAGCTCGTAATCTTCTTGCAGCGCGATATAAACTTCTTCGAAGCGATCGCCCTGAAAGTCGTTCTTAGTGACTGTTACAGTGTAGGGGCCACCTACGCGCAAACCAGAAGCGCGATACCGGCCGTTATCCTGGCTGGTGGTCTCGCGGCGTGTGCCGGTGGGCTCGTGTACGACAACAACTGTCGCGTTAGATACAGGGTTGCCAGCATCGTCTGTGACTACACCAGAAATGGAAGAAGTAGTGTACTGCGCGAATGCAGGACTACTTATTAACCCACCCAGCATGACACAAAGCAAGATGCCAAGACCTTTGCGAATGTCCATCATTAATTGCCTTTCTCTTTTCGTTTCCGAATATCACTGAAAAAATTTAAAAGTATCAGTGACACAAATTCAGGTTTCTGGCAGCTCGTTGCTTTTCACCACTACGTCAAAGGACGTTGCAGATATTGACCCCTCAAAACAGCAAGTGCCGGCCGAACCTTAGCCTGCGTATTCTACCAAGAAATATAAAAGTTTTGTTAAGGAATGAAATAAATTGTTTGCAAACTTTGAAGAATGTTTGCGATGGGTGTCTCAAATCGTTGCTAATAGCTGCTCCAAGTCTTCCGGACCCAATACTGGAACACCCAATTTTTCCGCTTTAGCCAACTTGGAACCAGCTTTTTCGCCTGCAATCAGCGCGGTGGTCTTGCCGGAAACGCTGCCTGACACCTTCGCGCCTTTGTCCTCCAGCGCACCTTTGATGTCGTCGCGCGTCAGCCCGTCAAACGCCCCGGTAATCACATACGTGTTACCGGCCAGTGAATCATCCTTTGGACCAATCTCAGATTCGTCCCAGTGCACGCCCGATGCGCGTAACGCATCTATTTGCTCAATGTTGTGGGGTTCGGAAAAATAGTCGCGAATGCTTTTTGCTACCACTGGCCCCACGTCGGGGACTTCTTCTAAGGCGGTCAGGTCGGCACTCACCAGCTTTTCCAGAGACCCAAAATATCGTGCAAGCGTCTTAGCTGTAGTCTCGCCAACTTCGCGAATACCCAGAGCAAACAGAAAACGCGCCAGCGTTGTCGCTTTGGATTTCTCGACTGATTGCACCAGGTTACCCGCAGATTTTTCCGCCATGCGCTCCAACTGCGCCACTTGCTCCAAGGTCAGCGAGAATATGTCCGCGGCAGATTCAATGAGCCCTTCTTCCACCAGCTGAACAATCAGCTTATCGCCCAGGCCCTCAATATCCATAGCCTTGCGAGACACGAAATGTTTGAGCGCCTCTACCAACTGCGCCTGACAGACCAAGCCTCCGGTACAGCGAGAAACGGCCTCCCCTTCCGGTCGCACCGCCAACGACCCACAGACCGGACAATGATCAGGAATTTTATACGGCTCAGCATCTGCTGGTCGCTTATCCAAGACTGGCGCGACAACCTCCGGAATCACATCGCCAGCGCGGCGTACAATGACCGTATCTCCAATGCGCAGGTCTTTGCGGGTAATTTCGTCCTGATTGTGGAGCGTGGCGTTGGTGACCGTTACCCCACCTACAAATACCGGCTCAAGTCGAGCCACTGGTGTCAGCGCCCCAGTGCGACCCACCTGAATCTCGATGTTGCGCAGAACGGTAATTTCTTCCTGGGCGGGATATTTATAGGCAATTGCCCAACGTGGCGCACGACTGACAAACCCAAGCGACTCTCGAAACTCGCCCTGATCCACCTTAAAAACTACCCCATCAATTTCGTAGGGGAGACTGTCACGTTCTTCGCCAGTACGCTGGTGATAATCCAGGCAGCCCCTGGCACCGTGTACCAAATCATTCAGCGGACATACTGGAAAACCCCAACCTTTGAGCTGCTCAAACATGGCGGTTTGAGACGTTTCGACCTGCCCGCCTTCGGTAAACCCCGTGGCATAGGCAAAGAAATCCAGCGGTCGCTGCGCAGTTACTGAAGAATCCAGCTGGCGCAAACTGCCTGAAGCCGCATTGCGGGGGTTTTTATAGGTTTTCTCACCTCGCTCCGCAGCTGCTCGATTGAATTCCGCAAATGGCTCGCTGCGCATAAAGACCTCACCACGCACCTCCAAGGTTTTGGGATACCCATTGCCACGCAAGCGTAGCGGTATGGTCCGGATGGTGCGGGCGTTCGCGGTTACGTCTTCCCCTGTTTCACCGTCACCGCGTGTAGCAGCCAGCTCCAGAACGCCATCCTGGTATGTCAGACTCAGCGCAAGCCCGTCCAGCTTTGGTTCTGCGGCGTAGGTGATAACGGCATCTGTATTGGCCAAGCCGGCATCCGCCAAACGCTCACGGACTCGGCGGTCAAACGCCTCTAGCTCTTCATCGGAAAACGCATTACCCAAAGACAGCATCGGCACTTTATGCTGGACTTCCACCACACCTGCGCGGACTATTGCGCCAACGCGCTGCGTGGGTGAATCGTCTGCTAGAAACTGCGGGAAACGGGACTCCAGGTCTTGCAGCTCACGAAATAAGCGATCGTATTCCGCATCGGGAACGCTTGGATCAGCTTCGACGTAATAACGGTGATTGTGCTCGCGCAGTGTCGCACTCAATTGTGTGATGCGCTGTTGCGCCTCTGACTCGGATAAGGATTGCGTCACGACATTAACTCAACAATTCGCGTTTGCGATCATACTCGCGCATCTCTTCGCGAATATGGGCAATCCGCTGACGAATGAGTGAACTCTGGGTTTCGTCCAGCAGTTCGGCACCGAGCAAATCCGCCAGTCTCTGACCGGCTGCCAACATGACATCCCATGCATCCAAAGCAGACAGCTTATTGGGCAGGGTCAAAAACAAACATAATCCCGGCGTTTGTACTCGCTCAGGGTGCTCTACATCGAAAGTGCCGGGGTTGGTTATATTAGCCATGCTGAAAATAGTCGCACGCTTACCAGCCACGTCCTGTACTCGGTGATAAATAGACATGGAGCCAAACTCCAAGCCCACATTCCGCGCGGCTGAATCGATGGAGCGCCCGTCTAGCTGACGGTGCTCCTTGGTCTTGATGAATAACGTCACTATGCGGTCGGGCTCGTACTCTACAGTCGTCGATGCCCGGCCGCTCGGCGCGGCGGTGCCATCACCACGATCTTCCGCAATAATGCCCTGCAGTCGTTCCAGCTCTTCCTGGATCAATTCGTCAGATGGATCATCATCTCCAGATCGGCGAGCAGGCTTGGATTGCCTGCGCAGCCAGGAAGGCAGCCGCAATGGCGAAGTCGGGTTGGCAAACAGATATACGCCTCCGATTATCAACAAACCAATAACCAACAAACTAATCTGCAGTGTACTCATGATGCGTTGGCTAAGCGCTCCGCTTCTGCTACATCCACTGAGACCATACGCGATACGCCCGGTTCACGCATGGTCACGCCACTGAGCTGGTGTGCTATCTCCATAGTGATTTTATTGTGTGTCACAAATAAAAACTGCACCGTTTCAGACATCTCTTGAACCAGATTGGAGAAACGTCCTACGTTAGCATCATCCAGAGGTGCGTCCACTTCGTCCAGCATACAGAACGGAGCCGGATTGAGCTGGAAAATGGAAAACACGAATGACACGGCAGTCAACGCTTTTTCCCCGCCCGAAAGCAAGTGGATATTTGACACGCGTTTGCCTGGTGGGCGCGCCATGATGGCAACTCCAGCAGACAGCAAATCATCACCAACCAATTCCAGATAGGCGTGGCCGCCGCCGAATAACCGGGGAAACAGCTCCTGCACCCCTGTATTGACCCGGTCAAAGGTTTCCTTGAACTGAGTTCTGGTTTGTCGATCAATCTTACCAATTGCCGCCTCTAAGGTCGTGAGTGCGGTCTCAAGATCTTCGTTCTGCGCGTCCAGGTAAGACTTACGTTCTTCCTGTTCTTTAAATTCGTCGATAGCGGCCATGTTTACCGGCTCTAGTCGCACGATCTTGCGATCCAAGTCCTCAAGATCACGCTGCCACTTATCGGGACTAGCGCCATCTTCCAGATCACCCAACAGTGCGTTTGCGTCGGCCTCTACTTCTGCCAGCCGTTCTTCCACACTTTGCAGGCGTACTTTGAAGCTTCGTTCGCCAATTTGGGCTTTTCCAGGCTCTCGCGCAGATTCTGCAGTCCACCATCAATTTGCTGGCGCTGCTGTTCGGATTGACGCAGACCTGCATTGATTTGATCTTGCTTGCCCCGCGCTTCGGTAAGCCGCTCTTCCACGGCAATTTTCTGTTCCAACAGGGCTTTCAGACGCTGTTGCTCACCTTCCATGGGCTCATCGGACTGATTCAATGAATCCAGCAGCTGCGCTCGCTTCGATTCAATCTGCGCAATCTGGCTTTGCATGCGCTGCAGTCCTTGTTCGGTTGAACGCAATGAAGCCTTCCGGGACTCCAGCTCGATAGCCTGCTTTTGCGCCGCTTCCCTCGCTTCTCTTGCTTTGCCGCGCACTTGATCTCGTTGCGCCACCAAATAACGGCGCTGTTGCTCCAGCTCAGCTCGCTGACGCTCCAGATTAGCCATCTTGTCAACTGATTCTTCCAAGCGCAGTCTGGATGCTTTGACTGTCTCAGACTCTGCGGCAATTTGTTCTTGCAGCGCAGCTGACTCTTCGGCAATACGCTTATTGCGCTGGGACAGCTGTTCTATGCGTGCTTTCTTGTTTGCCAACTGGCCCGCCAGTTCGGTAACGCGACGGTGCTGCATATTGACCTGGGCCAAAGCTTCTTCGCGCTGCTTTTCTGACTCGGCGAGTTCCTTTTCGGCAGTTTGCAGCGTTTCCGCCAGTGATTCGCCCTGCTCGCGCAGTTCATCTACCGACTCAGCCAGCTGCGCAATTTCTCGTTCACGAGCAAGCACACTGTCCTGACCCTCACCGCTCGGGCGCAGGCGCAGCCATCCGTTACCCACACAGATACCTTCCGGCGTGATGTAATATTCATGCGCTGCAAGTTGATTTGTTTGGCTAAGCGCCGCATCAACGTTTGCTACGGGAATAATGCCAGTAAGACGATCAACGATCGCCTTTGGCGCCTCTACCTTCGCAGCCAATCCCGAATCGCCCCGCACTTGCGCCCCGGCAGCTACCAAACTCAAATCGAGATCGGGGGGAAGCGTTGCTCCAGCCAATAGCTTGTCCGGACTTTCTACTACCAGCGCCTCCAGCAAACCGGCCAAAGCGGTTTCTACCGCAATTTCCCAACCGCCATCGACTTTCATGCTGTTTGCCAGACGTTTGGCCTTCTCCAGATCGTGCTCAGAAATCCAGGCACCGGTGGTGTCTGACCCCGACTCCAGCGCCGCTTGCTGCAACGCCTGCAGAGAACTTAATCGGCCCTTCGCCTGTTGGTACTGTTCCCGCAGGCCGTTCAATGTTTCCCGTTGATTACGCACCGTTTCGTTTTGCGTGATCAACCCCGACTTGACGTCGGCCAGCTGTCGATCCAGCTCATCAGCTTTGCTTTGCTCTATCTCGTGGGTCTCCGACAGCGCGACCTCTTGCTCCCGCAGCTGCGCCAACTCTGATTCAGGCGTTTCCTGCTTAAGCCTCTCCAGACGCGTATTTTGCTCATTGAGTTGGCGATCCAGGTGATCAATCTTTGTTTTTTCGACTTCCGCGGTGCGCTGGTAATTACCCGTTTCACTAGAAAATGCGTCCCAACGCTCCTGCCAATCCGCCAGCGCCTGCTCAGCATCTTGCAGCGTATCTGCGGTAATGGTTTCTTCTTCTCGCGCCAACTCTACGTTGGGCGTGAGCGTTTCAATGGCCTGACGTAGCTCTTCGGATTGCACGCGATCCAGGGCGATATGTTCTTGTAGTTCTTGCCAGTGCTGATCCGCTTCGCGATGCTCTCGCTCTTTCTGTTCACGCATATCGCGGCGATGGGCAATGTCCTGCTCAATACGCGCAATGTCACCGCCTACCGCATACAACTCGGACTGAATGGCATTGACCACTTCGGTGGCCTCCACCTGCTGACTGCGCTGATCTTCCAGTTCTGCTTCCAATGCTCGCAGTTTCGAAACCTGCGCTTCCAGGTCATTTTCAGCACGGGCAACTTCGCGATCGTGCTGTTCCAGGGTTTCTTTGAGCGCACGCCACTTGAGCGCCAGAAGCTGGGATTCTTTGAGCCGGTACTCGGTCTTTAATAGCTTGTAACGTTCCGCCTGTTTGGCTTGTCGATTCAAATGGGCAAGCTGCTTTTCTACTTCTTCGCGCAGATCACTCAATCGATCCAGGTTTTCTCTGGTGTGGCGAATTCGATGCTCTGTCTCGCGTCGACGCTCTTTGTATTTAGAGATACCGGCAGCTTCTTCCAGGTGGTGTCGCAAATCTTCCGGCTTGGCTTCCACGATCTGGGAAATCATGCCCTGCTCAATAATGGAGTAACTGCGAGGTCCTAATCCGGTGCCTAAAAAGATATCGGTGATATCTCGCCGCCGACAGCGTGTGCCGTTCAGGAAATAAGCAGATTGACCATCTCGGCTGACCTGCCGCTTAATGGATATTTCTGAAAAGCTGGCAAACTCCCCCTGCACGGTCCCATCGGAATTGTCGAATATCAACTCCACCGTAGCAGTGCCAACTGGTTTGCGCGCGCTGGATCCGCTAAAAATAACGTCAGACATGGATTCGCCACGCAGTAGTCGCGCAGACGACTCGCCCATAACCCAACGTACGGCGTCAATAATATTGGACTTTCCACAGCCGTTTGGTCCCACCACACCAATTAGATTGCTTGGCATGTGAAACGTAGTTGGGTCGACAAAGGACTTAAATCCCGCCAGTTTTATGGTTTTCAGACGCATTTATTATCGGGCTTAGTGTTTAACGTGGCATGGTCTGCAGACCAACCGACGCGATTGGGACAGCAGAAGATAGTGGAGCGCATTGCAAGGCGCAAGCAAATCGTGCAGAAATCCCACTTTCTTTCATCTCAAAAACCACCGAACCGTTGCCTGATTGGGTGATTTGCGCTATTTTCCGCCGCCCTGTCAGCATAATGAAGCATCATGTCTAGCGTACCTTCCAAGGATTTAGAAACATTTCCCAATCCACAGCCCGAACGTGACTACACCATTCGTATCACGATTCCGGAGTTTACCTGCCTGTGCCCCAAAACCGGCCAGCCAGATTTTGCTACTTTGGAACTGGAATATATTCCGGAGGCGCATTGCGTGGAGCTTAAAGCGCTAAAGATGTACGTATGGGCATTTCGTGATCAGGGCGCATTCCATGAGAAAGTGACCAACGAAATCCTGGGCGACCTGGTTGCGGCCACGCAGCCTCGCTTTATGCGCCTGACCGCAGAATTTAATGTGCGTGGTGGTATTTACACCACCGTGGTAGCTGAGCACCGTGCCGACGACTGGCAGCCACCGGTTAAAGTCGAGCTACCCTAGAGACTTTTTGACATAGCCCAGCAGCGGCTTGCTTACTGCTGGGCTGCAAAAAGCGTTTAACCCAATGGCTGCTGTTGCATGCCTGCTGCAGGTTCTATTTCCACAGTGGCTTCTGCACGTAATGATTCTACGTGTTCCTGGACTCGCTCTCGAAATAGATTATCCCGAATACCCTGACTGACCTCTTCCATGGATGGTGGATCAAACTCCCGGGTTTCTACCATTTGCACAACGTGCCAGCCATATTCACTGGACAGCGGTGTCGGAGAAATTGCCCCAGGCTCCATCGAGGCAACTACGCTAAAGCTATCCGGCACCTGGGCCAGGTTTAACCATCCTATGTCGCCAGCGTTTGCCGGCCCCACTTTGGGCTGATACTCGGCAATCAGGTTTTCAAACGATTCGCCTTCCTGGGCACGCTGCGCGAGCGCCAGCGCGGTTGCTTCTTCTCGGACCAAGATGTGTCGCAGGTGGTATTCTTTTTCGCCGGTTTTTTTCACCTGCTCTTGATACGCAGCAGCAACCTCACTCTCGGAAATTTCACTGTTCTGTGCAAAGCGACTCATGGCCTCCGCAAATAGCGCGTCCAATTCCTGCAAGGCCAATCGCGCCTGCAGCGTAGAACTGGTCACCCGGCCCTGGTCGGTAGCGGACTCCGCCATCAGAATCAGATCAACCAGATCACGTATCGCTGCTTCCCGTTGGGCAGGCTCGGTAATTTGCAATCCGCGCTTATTCAAATAGGCGTAAAGCAAATCCTCGCTTACCACCTGATCGTTGATGGTTGCAATTTCTTCACCCTCTAAGGCGCGCCAGGTGAGCTGTTCCGTCGCATCATTCGTGTCGTCACTACTGCATGCTGACAACAACAAGGCAGATAGAACTACGAAGCCAAATGAAGTTTGGTTAATCATGGGTACTCTCGGGTTGATGGGTTGGCATGGCATGTATGGCCAATGCATGAATCTCTGTTTGCATGAGCTCGCCTAAGGCGGCATAAATTGCTCTGTGTACTTGCATTTTTCGGCGTCCGGCAAAGGCATCGGCACGAATCGTCACTCGGAAATGCCCGCGACCATCTCTGGCACCTACGTGCCCCTTGTGCAAATGTCCCTCATCGATAACTTCCAGTTCGCTGGGCTCAAAGGCATCCGTTAACCGGTTTCGAATCGCCTGGAGTCGCTCTTCCGTATTCAAGGTAGCACCTGAATAAACGGCTTTACTTCTACCGAGTCGTACACGCCACTTTGCTGATAAGGATCCGCGTCGGCCCAAGCTTGCGCCGCCTGCTGCGAATCAAATTCTGCGACAATCAGGCTGCCAGTCACGCCAGCACCCATTGCATCGGGCATTGCCGTTTTGGGAAATGGACCGGCCAGTATCAATTTGCCCGCGGCTTTCAGCTCTTGCAAGCGCTGCAGGTGATTCGGCCGTGCTTTGATTCTAGACTCCATACTATTGGGATGATCGGACGCGATTATTGCAAACAACATACCAGTGCCCCTGAGATTGTCGCACAAAATGTTTCGTAATTGGTGGGCACTGGGTTAAGCTGCGCGGTTCTGCGCGCAGGATGTTGTACCAAAAATTCACCAGCACCCCTGCCGGGCCGCAGATAATACCCATAAACCGTTACAAAAGCTGCCAATTGGTCACATTCTTTCTTTTACGGAAACCATATTAATGAGCACCACCGTCCATTTGCACCCTGAAGACCCCCAGGCCAGGTTGTGCAAACAGATATCAGAACACCTAAATAACGGTGAACTAGCCATAGTCCCAACAGACTCGGGCTATGCTTACGTATGGGCAACAGACCAGGCAGCACCACGGGCGCAAATTGAGCGAATCCGTGAACTGGACAAACACCATCGATTTAGCTTGCTCTGCCGCTCACTCTCTGATCTGGCTGATGCAGCAATTATCGACAACCCTCAATTCCGGCTTATTAAAAGGCTCACCCCTGGTCCCTTTACCTTTGTGGTGGAAGCGGCCCGGAGACTACCCAAAGAATTGCTTCCCAATCGCCAACGCGCCATCGGACTACGCATACCCGACAACAAGGCCCTGCAAGCAATTCTTGAGGCGCATGGTGCGGCGCTGGCCAGCGCAAGCATCAAGTTTTCTGATGCGGATATGGAAACCATGGAACCGTGGGAAATAGCCGACCGCACCGACAATTTGGTTGAACTGTTTGTCGATGCCGGATATTGTCCGCGCAAGCCTACAACGGTTTTGGACTTACGCCAGGACCCTCCTCTGCTGGTGCGACAAGGCGCTGGCGAAATCGACTTTTTATAGTTGGCTGCTTTGCTTAACCATAGAGACTGACCCCTTATTGTGACCGAACCAACCAACCAATCAGGCAAACCCGCACAGGAAGAAATGCCGTTTGCGGTCGTTATGGGTCAGCCAGTTGCCGAGCTGCCTACAGATTTATACATTCCGCCCGATGCGCTGGAAGTGTTTCTTGAGGCTTTCGAGGGTCCTCTGGACTTACTGTTGTATCTCATTCGGCGCCAAAATCTGGATATTCTGGACATTCCAATTGCGCAAATAACCGACCAGTACATTGAGTACATCGAGTTAATGCAGGAAATGCGGTTCGAGTTAGCAGCAGAATACTTACTGATGGCGGCCATACTGGCCGAAATTAAGTCTCGAATGCTGCTGCCAAAGCCAAAACAGGATCAGGAAGAAGAAGGCGATCCGCGCGCCGAATTGGTTAGAAGATTACAAGAATACGAGCGCTACAAGAAGGCCGCACAGGATTTAGATGAGCTGCCCCGGCACGAACGCGACTTTACGCTGGTAGATGCGTTTGTAACTGACCGCTCAACCGTTACCGTGCCTCCCGAAGTGGATCTAAAGGAATTGCTGATCGCATTTCGTGACGTTCTCAGTCGAGCTGAGCTTTACACCCATCACGCCGTGGAAATGGAGCCGTTGTCGGTACGAGAACGAATGAGCCGAATCATGAAGATGCTGGCACCGGGCAAATTCGTGTCCTTTAGCGAGCTGTTTGACCCCGAAGAAGGCCGCATGGGCGTCGTGGTTTCATTTTTGGCAATATTGGAAATGATCAAAGAGCGCATCGTTGAAGTTGCCCAAAACGAACCTTTTGCCCCAATCTATATAAAAACGCTGGCTGGTGACGAACCAGACGCAGATACGGACGTAAATCTGGTAACAAGTTGATATGGAAATCGGAGCGTTAAAAAACATCCTCGAAGCGGCCCTGCTGGCAGCAGACGAACCATTGAACTTGAATCAAATGGAAGGCCTCTTTGCAGAAGATGCGACGCCAGGACATAAGAACCTAAGGTCTGCGCTAGCCAAGTTGGAAGCAGACTACGAGGGCCGTGGCATTGAATTGAAAGAAGTGGCCAGCGGCTGGCGTATTCAGGTCCGGGAAAGTATCCATCCCTGGGTGTCCAAACTGTGGCAACAGCGGCCGCCTCGGTATTCCCGCGCACTGTTGGAGACTCTGGCTATCATCGCATATCGCCAGCCCATAACCCGCGGCGAAATCGAAGAAATCCGCGGCGTTGCCGTAAGCACCAACATCATGCGGGTGCTGCAAGAGCGTGAGTGGGTGCGCGTGGTTGGTCAGCGAGACGTACCCGGTAAGCCTTCGTTATTTGGCACCACCAAAAAGTTCCTGGACTATTTTAATTTGCGGCGACTGGATGAGTTACCCACGCTCGCGGAAATCCGTGAAATCGGCGACATTGATCCAGAGCTACGCTTTGCAGACGAAGCGAGCAAAACCCAGCCCCCCGTGACCGCCAGCGCAGACGCCGGCAATGCAACAGAAGAAAACGAACATGACGCAGCAGAGCGACAATCCGTGGACGAATCGCAAGACGAAGTCCAGCACCAAGAAGAACGAAAGCAATCCGAAGACAACCGAGAAAAAGAAGAGTCCCAGCGACAAACGGGGGAAGGACTCAAGGCCGACAAATCAGCGCAGCAAGTACAAGCCGCGGGGTCCGAAGAAGAGTAAGGCTGCAACAGTCGGCCTGGATAAACCCAGTCAAAAGGATGGTGAGCGCCTGCAAAAACTCATGGCGGGCATGGGGCTTGGTTCGCGCAGGGGTCTAGAAACCGAAATTGCCGCGGGCAATGTCTACCTGAACGGCGAAAAAGCCACTCTCGGCACCCGTGGAGACGAAGGCGACTTGGTGGAATTCAAGGGCTCCCGCTATCAAGTGGTGAGCGACGCCAGCACCAGCAGCCAAGTCATTCTTTATAACAAGCCCGAAGGTGAAATTTGCACCCGCAATGACCCGGAAGGTCGAAAAACGGTGTTCGAGAAGCTACCCCCTCTGCGCTCACAGCGCTGGATAGCGATTGGCCGGCTGGACATCAACACTGCCGGTCTGCTGCTATTTACCACGGATGGCGAATTGGCAAACGCCATGATGCACCCCAGCACCGGAGTGGACCGCGAGTACGCCTGCCGGGTGCACGGCGAGGTCACTGACGAAATTGTTGAAAAACTCAAAAGCGGTGTGGAGTTAGAAGACGGCCCAGCTCATTTTACCGACGTGGTGGATTCGGGTGGCAGCGGCCAGAATCGCTGGTTCCACGTGGTGCTCATGGAAGGTAGAAATCGCGAAGTACGGCGGCTATGGCAGGCTGTGGGCCTCGAGGTCTCCCGCCTTAAGCGGGTGCGGTATGGCGCAGTATTCATGCCCTCTCGGCTCAAACGAGGCCAATGGGAGAATATGTCACCCCGGGACATTCGCATCTTACGCGAGGACGCGGGCTTGAAGGCGCGCACCGACCACGTGCTCAAGCTCAAAAAAATGCCCGGGAAATCTCGCCGATAAGTGATCCTGCGCCAGTTCCAGCCTGGCGCCAGGCCTTAGGCCACTTTGGGCTGAAAAATTTTCCCAGTGATAAATTCTCGCTGGGAATCCAGCATCGCTACAAATGCCTCCTGCCAGCGTTTGGGGTCTGCCAGAGTCTCTGGTGCCTCGCTGGGAAACGCCTTTGCCCGCAGTCGGGTTCGGGTTGGGGCGGGCTGAAACGCATTGACCTCCACCTGCGACGACTCCAGCTCATCAGCTAAAATTCCCAGCAACCCAGCCAACGCATTTTGGCTAACGCCATATGCGCCCCAATAGGCTTTGGTCACTGCTTCAAGGTCGTTAAGCAAAAACAACACGCGACCACGCTGCGATTTGCGCAATAAGCCGGACAGCGCTTGAGTCATCATAAAAGGCGCGTTGACATTGATTTGCAGGGTTTCCGCCCAGGACGTGCCCGCCCATTGTTCCAGCGGCGTTAAGGTTTGGAAGTAGCTGGCACAGTTTACGAGTCCGTCCAGTTTTCCAAACTGAGATTCCAGGGCCTGGGCCACATGCTCCCAATCGTCTGGGCTCGCACCGGCTAAATCCACTGGTAACAGCATGGGCTCGGCGCAGCCAGCCTTCACCAGATAGTCATATAGTCCTTCTAGCTCACGCACGCGCTTACCCAGCAATATGACGGTCGCTCCCGCCTCTGCCAGCGCAGCGGTGGCGTGGCGCCCGATGTCCGAATGCGCGCCGCTGACAAGAATAACTTGCTCAGATAAATCCGTTTCTGACACCTGCGGAATTTGGCTAGGCTGAAGCTGCATTATTGCTCGGTCTCCTGCATGGGGTTTTTCTCTTTGCGCTTCTCTTTGTACAACTGGAACCGGGTCTTGATCGCGCGTGGTGGCCAAAAGTTATTTTCGATGTCGATGTCTGCGGTTTCCTGTCGCGGGTCTACAACCATGGCGGTAATTTCTTGGTCAACGATCAGCAACTTACTCACCTGCATGGCATTGAGACGCCAAATTTCCGCGGGCATGCGGATGTCTTCCGTGGTCCCATCTGCATATGTAACCTGGAGCAAGATGGGCATAACCAACCCTCCGCGATTCTCGAAGTTCACGACGTAGAAATATTCATCTGCATCCAGCAAGGCCTTTTCTTCAGGCTTGAGTTGCTCCAGTAGCTTCTCAAATGCTTCGGTGTCAGAAGGCAATACGGTGGCGGGATCAAACTCATTGTAAAAGTCATTCAGCTCGGGGAAGCGGTCACTTCGCTTTTCTACGTCTGCATATCGCTCCTGACTCAAAGTGACGGGGCGTTGGTCCAGCTCGTTTTGTGCTTTGGGCTTTTCCTGTGCGGGATTTTGGGTGTCCAATTCGTAAAGATGCACGTCCGCTATGGCAATATCTACCGGGTCAGTGGAGTAAAACCAACCGCGCCAGAACCAATCCAGGTCGATGCCTGAAGCATCTTCCATGGTGCGGAAGAAATCAGCTGGTTGGGGACGCTTAAACTTCCAGCGGCGCGCATATTCTCGGAACGCGAAATCGAACAACGCATCGCCCAATATGGTTTCTCGTAGAATATTTAGCGCGGTGGCGGGCTTGCCGTAGGAATTGTTACCAAACTGCACCAGCGACTCTGAGTTGGTCATGATGGGAACTGTCCCATCCGCCTGCATGTATTTAATGATGTTGCGCGGCTCGCCACGCCTTGAAGGATATTCATCCTCCCATTCTTGCTCCGCCAGGAACTGAACGAACGTATTTATGCCTTCATCCATCCAGGTCCACTGGCGCTCATCGGAGTTAATAATCATGGGGAAGTAGTTATGCCCT
>CAZVYE010000002.1:0-28167 GCA_964630895.1 uncultured Gammaproteobacteria bacterium
GCCATGTATATCAGCATTGCCGCTAGCGATTAATTCGCAAATCGCAAATTCAATTAAATTCGTTGTCACCTTTTCAGAGCTGCTGTGTCTTTGTCTGCAAACCCGTTAAACACAGAGGCTTGCAATGACAAACAAATACATCACAATACTGACCCACTTTTTTGCGCTGGTACTTTCGTTGGCATCCGCCGATGCCATGCCCACACTCGAAGTAACTCGACAGGGTAACTCTGACGCGCAAAGCATCCTCATGATCCCCGGACTCTCTAACCCTGGGTCCGTCTGGCGAGAAACCGCAGCTGCCCTGGAATCAGACTACGATATACATATTTTGACGCTGCCGGGCTTCGCAGGGCAGCCTGCGCTAAGTGAAAATGCACAGTATTTTCCTACCGTGGCCAACATGATCACAAGCTATGTTCAGAGCAACAAACTAGAGTATCCCGTCTTATTGGGCCACAGCCTGGGGGGCTTTTTGTCTTTCTACCTGGCTAGCGAAAATCCGAATTTATTTGGGCCAGTAATAGCGGTTGACGGCGTACCATATTTACCCGCGTTGGCCAATCCCGCTGCCACGGCCGAGCAGAATGCAACGCCTGCCAAACAGGTCAAAATGTTCTACAGCACACTGAGCGCCGAACAGTTTGCCATGCAAAATGAAATGGCCATGGATCAGATGGTTGCGAAACCCAAGTCATACCCCGAGCTACTCGAGGCGATAAACGCGTCCGACCCAACTACCGTTGGACTGGCAGTCTCGGAAATGATGACAACTGATTTACGGCAGTCCATTCGAAACATTACGCAACCGGTTATGCTGATTGCAGCAGTCGGTGAAGCTGGCGAGGCTCGTGCAGAGAAATACTACGCCCCCCAATTGGCAGAGCTACCAGATGCTAAACTTGTTGCGGCACCTACAAAGCATTTTGTCATGCTGGACGATTTAGAATTTTTGTTGGAAACGCTACGCACATTTTTGGATCAAACCGAGGCGCAGCAATGAACAGCACTGTCGCCGTTTCAGACCTCTCGGATCAATTAAGCGCCGACGTTCAGGCAGCACAGCAAGGTGATTTACATGCGTTCGAGCGCATCGTAAGTGCCACCCAGCGAACTGTGCACAGCATTGCACTTGCGGTTGTTCGAAACACAGCCGCCAGCGACGACATAGCGCAAGACGTCTATTTGACCGTATGGCAGCGTCTGGGAGAGCTACGCAATCCCCTGAGCTTTTTGCCCTGGCTCAGACAGACTACTCGTAATCGTGCAATCAACTGGCTGCGGGCAAACAAGCGCATGGACGATTCTGAGTCCGCACAGGCTAAACTCGATGAAACCGTCACTGTAGAAGGCGCGCCCGATGCGGTTCTGGAAAATGCGCAAAACGATCAGTTTGTGCAGGATGCGCTGGACCGACTCCCCGAAGAGACCAGGGAGGTGCTGATTCTTTTTTATCGGGAAGGAAATTCAATTCGGCAGGTCGCGCAATTGCTGGATCTCTCGGAAACCGCGGTAAAGCAGCGCTTGAGCAGAGCGCGCAAAACGCTGCGTGTCAATGTTGCAAATCGCCTTGGCGCTTTGCTGATTCAAACCGGCCCAGGCGTTGGATTTGCTGCCATGATGGCGGCAACGGTCGCGCCGTCAGCAAAAGCGGGTATTGGCGTCGCAGGCGCAGGTGGTGCCAAGGCAGCAACCAAATGGTTGTTGCCCAAGACACTGGGCAGCGCGGCAGGGGCAATTGCCGGATTTCTACTGGCAATAGCCAGCGTGGTTCTTCCCTGGCGATACGAAATGAATCGCACCACCGATCACTTGGCCAGAAAACGACTCAACCTGTTCTTGATCGCAAGTCTGCTTGCGTTGGGTTTGGTAATGGCAGGTTTTTACTGGAGCGCATCCTGGCAGCATTGGGCCGGCCCCGTTGCTGTGTTTACCCTGTTTATCGCAGCCCTGGCTTTGCTCTATCAAGTTTGGTTACCCCGTATTCTCAGAGACCGAGACTTAGCTCAGGGTCTAAGCGAGGAACAACGGCAGCACCGGGAGCGCATTCGCTGCAGAAACGCGTGGATAGGCTGGGTATTGGGTCTAACTACAGGCACTGGTGGACTTATTGCGGGACTGCTTGAAAGCGGGCTCATTTAGTCGAGAAAACGAATTACCAGTCCCGGACCGCGGCACATCGACGGATTGCCGCGGTAATTTAGAACCTAATCCGCCGGAACCGTGCGCTCTGACGCCCAGGCTCGGAGGTGGGCAATCTTCTCGGCCATAATGATCGAAAGAGGTCGTGTATTGCGCAAGTTTTCTACCAGGAGCTCCGTGGTTAGAACAGCTTCCTCGCCCATGGCATGGTACAGCGCCGATACCACTGTCTGCTCAATCTCAGAGCCAGAGAACCCCGTGCTGGCCTCAATCAATAAGTCCATGTCATATAGTGATTGGTCCTGATTGCGCTTCTCCAGGTGAATTTCGAATATCTTCTGGCGCACCTCAGCGGAAGGCAAATCGACAAAGAATATCTCGTCAAATCGACCTTTGCGGATAAGCTCAGGGGGCAATGATTCAATATCATTGGCGGTAGCCACGAGAAAAACGGGCTCTTCCCGTTCCGCCATCCATGTCAGTAGGGTACCTAGCACGCGACGCGACGTTCCCGAGTCGGAGTCGGAAACCGACAGCCCCTTCTCGATCTCATCTATCCACATTACGCAAGGCGCCATTACCTCGGCGCTCTTCAAGGATTCCCGCAGATTCTTCTCTGTTTCACCGTGATACTTGTTGTATATCGCGCCAAAATCCAGACGCAACAAAGGCACACCGAAACCGCTGGCGATGGCCTTTGCCGCCATACTTTTGCCGCAGCCCTGCACACCGAGCAGCAAAACCCCTTTGGGCGGCTTCAATCCATACGGGTTTTCGCCGCCCTCAAAGATGCGTTTGCGGGTGCGCACCCATTTCTTCAGGCTCTTCAGCCCAGCGACGTCATCAAAGTCTACGGTGTCGTATTCATAAGTAAGCACGCCACCCCGATTAAGCAATCGGAATTTCTCCGACATGACGACCTGCATGTCGTTCTGAGTGATCGCGCCATCATTGTAAATTGCGTTACGCGCCAAGCGGCGAGCGTCTTGCAGTGTCAGTCCACGCAAATTTTGAATCAGCATGTCCAACGCCCGTTTGCTAACCTGAACGCGTCTGCCATCATGAGTGCGCGACCAATTAAATGCTTCTTCCCGAACCATGGTTTCCAGTGTCGCATCGTCCGGCAACGTCATTTCCAACTGCGCGGCATGCCCCTTTAATTCTTCTGGCAGCTTGAGTTCCGGACTGATCAGGACCACCGTATGGCGCACCCCATGGCTGCCTAATATCACTTCCCGCAGGCGGCGGGTATTGACCGGATCGGTCAAGTAGGGATGAAAATCCAATAATAAATATATGGAAGGCTCAGCGTTGGTTCGCATATGGCCAAGCACCAACTCGGGTTCGGTGTTTTTCTCGCCGAAATCCGCAACATCAATATCTACCCGCTTAAGTCCATCAACAACTGACCATCGATACAGCGGGCGCAGGAACTCAGCCAATGACTGTTGAAACAGACCGATGGCACGAACTTCTTCCTCGGTTTCCACCACGATAAGCGGAGCACCGGATCGCACTAACAAAATCAGATCTTTTTTGGCTGCCATCATAAAGAGACGTTTGTTCTTCTTTTTTCTTCTGACGCCAGATAGATTCCGGCGAGCACCAAACCTACTCCCAACAGATCCCAGTGACCGGTTGGTCGGGCAAAAAACAGGATATCCCACAAAAAAGACAGCGCAGGCTGTAATAGCAGGATCAGGCCCACTAACGATGCCGGCAAATGCGGCATGGCGCGAGTTATGAGCAACCATCCTATCACCTGACAGAAGACACCGTAAGCACCCAATGCCAAGCCAGTTTCCAGGTTAGGTATGGCAAAACTGTGCCCTTCCGCCGCCACCACCATTGCCATGATGGCTGCACAAAACAGTGACATGACCGCAAGTGTTGGCATTGGTTGTTGTGCGCCGGCCTTGGTTTGGGACCAGCGCATACCGAGAATAAAAAGTGAATATGCCACGGCAGTGGCCAATCCAAACCATACGCCAATTTGATATTGCGCACTGAGCGAGCTCCAGTCCGTTCCGACCAGCAAGTAAATTCCAGCGAATGCCAGAGCCAAGCCGCCAGCGAACCACCAACCGATCTTCTCGCCAAAGAACATCATGCCGACAGCCGCCAAAATAAAAACCTGAAAATTTGCCAGAATGGTTGCCAGACCAGGACCTATGTAGTGAATGCTTCGATGCCAGAAGAATAGATCTGCCGCAAAAAACGCAGCCACAGGTATTAGAACCAAAGCCGCACGGAACCCTGATGTGATTCGCTGCCGTGTAATTAACAACCACATCAACATCACCACACCGCCTATCAGCATGCGATAAAAACCCGACACGGATGGCGGCGTTTCGGCAACTCGCACCCAAGGTGCCGAGGTAGATATCATGACTGCCCCCACCAGCATTTGAATCAGTGCTGGTGACATGAACGAACCGCGTTGTCTCATACTGGGCTGTCTTTGACTGATTCAGGCAGTGGCGTTTGACTGCGTCGCACCAGCGAGCCGATGGTCAAGCCTTGCACCAAAATGGAAAACACCACGATTACGTAGGTCATCACGACAATAGCTTCGCGCTCGGCGGATGCGGGTAAAGACAGCGCCAACGCCACGGATATGCCACCGCGCAACCCTCCCCAGGTTAGCAGTCCGGCAGTGTGCGGCGGAAAGCTCCGGAATCTTTTGAGCAACGCAATGGGCATCCCAACTGCGATATAACGAATTGCCAGCACAATGGGAATTGCCAACAAGCCAGCCAGAATATACTCACCCTCTAGTGTAAGTACGATCAGTTCTGCGCCGATCAACACAAACAGCAATGCGTTGAGAATTTCATCCACCAGCTCCCAGAAATCATCCAATCTGCGACGGGTAAGATCAGACATAGCAAGACGCCGGCCTTGATTACCTGACATCAAGCCCGCTACAACCACCGCTATGGGTCCAGAAACGTGTAGCTTGGTAGCCAGTGCGTAGCCGCCAGCCACCAGTGCCAGGCTTATCAGCACTTCAACATGATAATTATCGATGGTCTTGAGCAAGTAATAACCCAAGGTTCCAAGTGCCAGGCCAAACAACACGCCGCCGACTGCCTCCTCAACGAACAGGACTGACGCATGGCTAAGAGAGAACGGTTCACTGCCGGTAGCCAGTCCCGCAACTACCAGGAAAATGACCACCGCGACGCCGTCGTTGAATAAGGATTCCCCGGTAAACATGGTCTCGAGTTCTTTGGGTACACCGACCTTCTTTAGAATGCCCAATACCGCAATAGGATCGGTTGGAGAAATGAGGGCGCCGAAAACCAGACAATAGCTAAATGGCAAATGAATCCCCACCCAGGCGGTAAGCCCATAGACCGCCATGGCTACGAGAAATGTGGATACCAGGACGCCAATGGTGGCGAGAATCAGCACCAACCACTTTTGTTTGAAAAGATCGTTGATATTGACATGCAGTGCACCAGCGAAGAGCAGGAAACTGAGCATTCCCTGTAGCACGGTCTCATCAAAGTCAATTGCGCTGATTAGATCGCGTAGAGGATTCCCCGCATCGGGGAAAACCCATGCCACAGCAAGCCCCAGCAGCGAGAGGACCATACCAATCAGCATGATTCCAATGGTATTTGGCAATCCGAACCAGCGCTCATTCAGATAAGCGCATAGCGCCGCAAGACCTAAAAATGCGCCTAACAGTTGATAGATTTCCAAGGACCGTCTCCCCTGTGCTTACAGAAGAGCCGGAGCATAGCGTATGCGCTAGCGTTGACCAATACTGTAGGCGCGATTATTGGTCACGCGCGGCTAGTTTTCTGGCGCACCGGTTACCTTTGAGTTGATTTAAGAAATGCCCTTCACTTGAACGGTCGAATGATCAAGCCGCCAGAGAAGAGCATTCACCGAAAGGGTCGATTGCAATTCCTTTCAGCTCACAGGCAAGTGCACTAAGCCGGGTAAACTCTTCAACCATAAGCTGACGCTCGCTGCTTCCTTTAGGCAGGTTGCGCGCGGCATGCAGCGTCTGATCCATTTTTTCCAGCACGCGAGCGTAAGGATCGTGTCGAGGCGAATCTGCGTCCGAATGCAAATCGCCGACGGTGTTATCTCGCTCCTTGTCGGCCGGTTGGGATTCGTCGTGAGTCGTCAATCCGGCGCAAGCGTCATGCCAAGCTATGTCAGTCATAATTATTCCTGGGCTTTCGATGCTGCACAGTCTGGTCTATCTTTATAAACTCAGGTAGGCGATTTTGCCGCCAAAGTTTGTAAGAAATCTCTGACAATGGATTATTGTTAATGCAAGAGCAGACCAAAGATCAAGCGAACCAGACCGAACTTGCCACTGACGAAACCAGCGCCAGCGTTGAGAATAACGCCGATACGCCACAGAGTTCCGAACAGAGTACTGAGCCAAGCGCCGATTCTGGCGCTGAGCCGAACACCGCATCTGGAACGGAAACCAACTCTGACTCTGCTGCCGAAGTATCTGTAGACACGTCCGTAGACGCTGGTGAGGTGGTAGAGGAGTTCATAGAAGAACCCGAAGTTGATGTAATCGACGAGTTTTCTGCGGCGGTAGGAGACGCCTACCAGTGGGTACCAGATTGGGCAGAACCATTTGCCGAGCTGATCATCGATCACCCTATCCTGGCTGCCCTGCTGCTCGCCATCAGCGGATATTTTCTAGGCAAGCTCGTCGCATGGTTGCTGCATAAAGTCGTAGGAAATCTTACCCGCAGAACACGCAGTCAAATAGACGACGCCATACTGACCATCATTGAACGCCCCGTCTTTATGACCGTGTTCTTTGGGTCCATTGCGCTGGGCGTACTGAATATGGGCATGATGCCCAGCCTCACCAAGATCTTATTGCGAATATTGGCGACAGTGCTGACCCTGTTTATCGCCGGTTCCGCATTCAAAATTTGTGCGCTGCTGTTGAAGGCACTAGCCGGCCTAAAAGATAAGTTCGCCATAGTCCAGTCTCGCACCCTGCCCCTGTTCGACATTATTTCCAAGGTGGTCTTAGTCATTATCACCAGCTACGCCTTGCTGATGATATGGAATATCGATCCCACCGCCTGGTTGGCCTCTGCCGGGGTGTTAGGTATAGCAGTGGGCTTTGCGGCAAAAGATACCCTGGCGAATTTGTTCAGCGGCGTTTTCATCGTGGCAGATTCTCCCTACAAGATTGGTGATTTCGTCAACCTGGACTCGGGGGAGCGCGGCATGGTCACACACGTAGGGTTGCGATCTACCCGCTTGCTCACCAGGGACGACATTGAAATCACCGTGCCCAATGCGGTCATTGCAAACTCAAAAATCATAAACGAGTCGGGGGGAACGTCTGAATCTTGTCGTATCCGAATCCCCATTGGCGTAGCGTACGGCAGCGATGTGGATCACGTGTGTGAAACGCTCATGGGGGTAGCGAACTCCCATAAAGAAGTGCTTAAACGTCCTGAAGCCCGGGTTCGTATGCGTGAATTTGCCGACTCCAGCGTGAATTTTGAGCTGTTGTGCTGGATCGATCAGCCGGTAAAACGCGGTTTGGTTAAGCACGAACTGATGATGAGTGTCTACAAGACTTTCGCGTCCAACAACATTGAGATTCCTTTTCCACAGCAAGACATCTATATCAAGCAGGTTCCCAAAGCCGACGCGCCAGACGGATAAAAGTGTAAGGATCGCTTAGACCCTGCATCTAACTGATGTAAGTAGCCACCACTTTGTGGCTACGTCAATACAGGAGTTTGATGCCCGTGAAAGCGGTCCAGTATTTTGAGCAAGCTAGTCATGCGAGGCGCGCTTCATGAAGCAAACCGAAGCGATATTTCGCGATTTGGTGCAACAGCACGCCGGTATTATTGAAAAAACCGCACGTGGCTTTGCCCACGGTGACCAGCGCGGTGACCTGCGCCAGGAAATCCTGCTGGCCATCTGGCGCGCGCTGCCACGCTTTCGCGGTGATGCCCAGCTCACCACGTTTATCTATCGAGTGTGTCAGAACGCGGCCCTCGCCTGGATCAGACAACAATCACGCTATGACGCGCGTCACACGCAAGCCTCCGACGATGCTATAGCTGCGCTCACCAACCCAGACGCTTCCACCAAACCGATCGAAGAGCGGCTTCTCTATCAGGCCATACGAAAACTGCCGGATTTCGATCGTAGTCTGGTGCTGCTTTATCTGGATGACCTGAGTTACACGCAGATCGCGGAAATCACAGGCATTACCGTCAACAACGTCGGCGCTCGTCTGACACGCGCGCGGGCGCGCTTACAGAATTTAGTGGAGGAATCACATGAGTAATAGGTCAAGTTTGTCGCGAGATTTAGATCTTGTTATGCAGAACGTAGCTTCACAGAACAGACGGCAACTGGTGCTGCTAGTTTTCTTTGTGCTAATGACGCTGGGTGCCGTGGGGTTGGCCGGTTATATCTTGATATATAAGGACATTCCGCTGACAGAAATTGCTTTGCCTATGCTTGGATTGGTTATTCCAGCGCTTCTTCTGGGGCTGCTCCTGATACGCACTCTGGCATTAGCAACACGACGTCGAGATGGGCTAGATCAGAGTATCTTTGACTACTTGAGTATACAGCGGACGCGACTCAGTAAGCTTCGGCGGGCGCACCAGCTTTTGTTCAAAGCAGGACTCTACATGCTGCTGCCGCTGTTCGGCCTGATGATCTATATGCTTTGGCACTCTGGCAAAGCAACAACCGCGGATGCGTGGTCGTTAGTCGCCTTTTGTAGCGTTCCGTTTTGCGTAGTGCTTGGTCGCTCATGGTACTTGTCAAACCGGAGATTACCCCCCCAACTTCATGCCGTAGAAGCGCATCTGGCCGAGTTAAATGGTGAGGAGAGCGCCCAATGAAGTCAGGCTTTCTCTTGCTGCTGGCGATTACATGCACCACGGCCCACAGCAGCGGCCAAGATAACCGGAATGCAGAAAACTTGGTCGCAAAGGCCGTTGCTGCTCAAGGCGGTGCGGTCCAACTGGAGAACATAAGCAGTATCCTGAAGAAGGGACGTTTTGTTCGCGGGGACCACAGCGCACCTCTGAGCTTGCACAGAAGCAAGGACGGCAAGACTGCCATGTCGGTCAGCTTTCCCATAGGCACACTAATGCGTACGGATGATGGCCGCTCGGCCTGGGAAGTCCATCCGTTAAAAGGACATCAAGAGCTGAGCCAGTCCGAGCGGCATGTTATGGCTAACCAAACCCGGATTGCTGGCCTTGCTCATCCTGATTTGCAGGTGGCAGCGCCTACGGGGAAGTTTAAAGATCGAATGGATTGCGCAGCCGTCACTCCGCCTGCACTGCCAACAGAGCACTGGTGCTTTGATCGAGAGACCCATTTACCTTTAATCACACGTCGGCAGGTGGCAACAGGGCCAGGTGGACCAGTGATAGTAAACATTGAGTATTCCGATTATCGGCCGGTCGGATCAGTGCAGCTGGCGCACCGAATAACCACTTCCACTGCAGTGCATACGATTGTTCACCAATATGACGAAATAATACTCAATGCTGCCGCACCGCGAGATGCATTTAAGCAGCCTCAGTAAAGTTCTTGCATGCATGATCAGCAACTTTCTCCGGCAGTCACTATTTTTCGCCGCATTGTTTATGGCTGGAACGACCACTGCGTCACAGGATCGACAGCCAATCGAACTGCCGTCCGGTCAAATCGAAGCGTTCTTGCATAACAACCTAGCTCCATCAATAAGCATTGCTGTCGGCGCGGCTAACGGCACGGAATGGTGCTATGCCAGCGGTTACGCAAATCTGGCATTTCAATCATTAGCTACTCCAAATACCTCGTATGGTTTCGCATCTGTTACCAAAGCGTTTACTGCGGTTTTAGCGATCCAAACAAGCAGCAATTTAGACCAGCCCATTGGCCCATTGGAGGGCATCCCCGTAGATTATCAGGGAGTAAGCCTGCGACAGCTTTTAGGGCACCAGGCGGGTGTCCCGCACTGGAACGGCTCCTTTGTCTTTGAAACAAAAGATATTGGACAGAGCTTTGAAACGCTAGGCACCAAGACTATCTCCAAACCGATTTGTGAAGTAGGACAGTGTTTTCGCTATTCCAGCCCAGGCTTCAATCTGGTCGGCCTGAAGATTTCAAGTGACCGGTCTGCGGGCGTTCATGAATTGCTAATGGAGCTATTTGATGATGCGATTCCAAATCATGCAATACGTCTGAATGATCCTTACCTTGTGATTCCAGGGCGTGCTCGCGGATACATGGTGCACCCGAATGGTCAATTCGTTCATGCGCCCATGTTGAACGTTTTAGATCGCATCCCTGCCGGTGGCTACAGCGGCAGAGCCTATGACCTGGTCAAATTCGGAAGATGGATTCTGCGAAAAAATACAGATTGCCAGGCTTGTCTGCGACCACTGTGGCAAGAAGGAACGCTCTCTAGTGGTGCCAAGACGGGTTACGGCCTTGGATTTAGGGTTCGCCAAACAGAGATGTGGCACGGCGGCAGTCAGCCTGGATACAGCGCATTGCTCTGGATTGACCGCAAATCAAAAATGGTCGTCGGAGTGGCCAGCAACAGAGGTGCTCTCGATCTGTTGCCGTTGGCGCGATCGGCGGCGGCCAGCCTAATTGGCAAGAATTTGCCGGACAACTGCCCAGCCCAAACCAGCTAGCAGCACTCCCCCAAATACCGAAACCGCCGTATATGAGGTCGCCCTGAGGAATGCGCCCTGCTCCAACATCACCATAATGTGCTGACTAAAGCTGGAGAACGTAGTAAATCCCCCCAGAAACCCTGTAACCAGCAGGGGGTGGAGCCAGCTAGAACCCTTTACATCGACGCTGTGGGTTACGTAGCCCAGGACAACGCCAATAAGTAGCGAACCAATCAAATTAACCGTCAACGTACCCCATGGCATACCGGACATAGCGGGCTGATCCCAGCGCTGGCTAATCCAGAACCGCGTTGCCCCGCCCAGTGCGCTACCAATTGCCACCCAGAAAAATTGCATGCTTAATGCCCGAAACTTCTAAGCGGGGCAAACTGCCTTTTTACGCACTGGTAGTCAAATTTGCCTGCTATCATAAACGTTCTTGTCTTCTGGAATTTCCCATGTCCCGCAAAACGCTCAATGTAGACGACCAACTCTACCAATACATCTTAGACAACAGCGTTAGAGAATCGGACACACTCAAATCGCTGCGCCAACGCACTGGGAAAATGTCCAAAGCAAACATGCAAATTTCCCCTGAACAAGGCCAGTTCATGCGCCTGCTGCTGAACCTGATGGGTGCAACACGGGTCATAGAGATAGGAACTTTCACCGGCTACAGCACGCTGTGTATGGCACAGGCATTACCGCAGGATGGACGTGTCATTGCCTGCGACGTTAGCACCGAATGGACCGACATCGGTAAATCCTACTGGGAAGAATCTGGGGTTGCGGACCGCATTGAGCTACGTATTGCGCCGGCACTAGAGACGCTGGCAGATCTAGCTGAGGAAGGACTATCCGGCAAGATCGACTTTGCCTTTATTGATGCCGACAAAACCAACTACGAGGCCTATTACGAGCACTGCTTAGAGTTACTGCGCCCAGGCGGACTCATTGCCATCGACAATACCCTTTGGAGCGGGTCAGTGGCTGATGCAGCTGATCAGGACGAGGACACCGTGGCCATTCGAGAACTGAACAAGAAGCTGCATCACGATGAGCGCATAGAGCTTAGCCTTGTACCCATTGGTGATGGTCTCACGCTGGCTAGAAAGCTAAGTTAGCGGCCAAAATCCGAGCTGCATCGACCCCATACATTTTCATTACTGCCTTTTACGTTTATTATGCGTTGCGCGATCCACGGATGATCGCTCGGTGAATTAATTGGGGTAACATGGACTTCATACTCATACTCGCTGGGGCGGGATTATTTTTTGCGTTTATCATATTTGGTCTGCCAGTAGTCAAACTGCGGGCCATTAAGCTGCAACCCGCCATTTTTACCTTAGTTGACGGAAGGTTTGTCCCCCCAGAGTTGCGCGCCGGACTTAGAGATCAGGCTCAGAAGCTAGGACGCCTGGGTTTTCGCTTTTCCCATTTTCAAAGTTCTACTTCCATAGTCGTAGGATCAACCCACCAAACCATCGTGGCTATCGCCTGGCACGAACAAGAACGCTGCTACGTGGAAATTGCCGAAGCTCACGACCCAAGTTGCGTACAACCCTTCTACATTCGGTTTGTAAGCATATTGAGTAACGAAGAGGTTTTGATAACGCACAATCTAGAGCTGCATGGAGCTTTTGAAAGGCTTCCAGGCCTGCATATTTTCGATGCCCATACGACATCACTGGATGAGCACTGGGCTAAACATCGGAAATTGAGAGAACGGGCGTTAAAGGGTACTTCCGTGGTATCCACGCTGGTATCTCCCGCCGATTATATTTCTTCCCTTAACCAACATGAGCTCAACTACCTGGACAGCGCAGCTGCGGCGGGTTTTGCGACGAAGACTGTAGACAATGTGTATGAATTAACTTGGTCGGGAGCTCGCACTCTGGTGTCGCGGATGCGACGAGGTGGTGCAAGAAAAGCGACTCTGCTGAAATCTGCAATGAAAAATCACGAAACAGTGCCGGAATGGCTGTCCGGACCACAACATCGAGCCCACCTTTCTATGGACGCTCAAGACGCGGCCAATACGCTGGACCGCTGGATAAAATTTGGATTCTTCGCAGCCTCCGCACTGGCATTCGCGGTGATATTTGGATCGGTCTGGTCCTATTCATTTGTATTGCTCTTGATTCCTGTGCTCTTGTTCCACGAGCTAGGTCATTTTGTGGCAATGCGGATATTTGGCTACACCGATTTGCAAATGCTGTTCTTACCAATTGGTGCAGCCGTAATAGGCAAAAAATCAGATATCCCCGCCTGGCAGCAAGTCGTGGTTTCGCTGGCTGGGCCGGTTCCCGGAATCATTGCAGCAGCACTAATTTGGTTGTTTGCCCCGGACAACGCGCCGGGCTGGGTAAATGAGTTAGCCATCGTTCTGTTCATTCTCAATTTCATTAATCTACTGCCTATCATGCCCTTGGATGGCGGCCACGTAGTCAATACGCTTTTGCTGGGGCGGGCACCTGGTTTGCAGACCGCATTCATCGCGGTAAGCCTGGTAATCAGTGTCCTGGGAGCTTGGTACTTTCGAGATCCGATCTTGCTCATACTCAGTGCAGCGCTGCTTAGCATTTTATTGGGACAGGTTAGGACGAATGGGCTCATCAAATCTATTCCGAACAAACTGAGCGAGCTCAGCGAATCCGACCGGATCAGAAAACTGTATGCAGCCATGAATAAATTACCTGCATGGCGCACGGAACTCTTTCAGACTCGGTATCAAACTATCAAGAACCTAGTTCAAGCCACCAGTCACCGGCCCACCCGGTGGTGGGAGGCAATTGCTGGTATGAGTTTGTACGGATCGCTACTTTTAGCACCGGTTCTAGTCGCGGCTACGCTGTTCTGGCCTGCCTATAACGAAAGCCATGCGGAAGCAAGCGAAGAGTACGAGAGGTGGGAGGCTCAGTACAACCAATTCGAGCAGGAAGACAAGCGTGCCGTTTTGGACGCTATTGAAGATCCTGGGACACGCCTGGACAAGCTTCTGGAATACATAAATTTCATCGAGGAATATGAAATTTATGGTGAACAATACGATTGGATGGCCAAAGAAGCCGCAGCTTTAGCAGATCAAATCGGACGCTACGATGACACTACCGAACTCGTTTTCTATCGCCAAATTGAAAATCTAACCTATTCCAACCAACAAGATCTCGCACTGGCTGAGTACGATCGGTATTTGGAGAATTTCGGACAGGGCCCAGATGACTATCTGTTTGAAATATTAGTGGCCAATGCTGGGAGCTACGAAAAAGGCCTACGCATCGCAGACCGATATTCGAATCGCACTGACATTTCACTAGACGGCAGCGTACTGGCCAGGCTGGCAGAACAAGAGGGTTTGCTAGCCGAAGCAGAAGTGCACTGGCGAAGCGCCATCGACAATTTAATGAATTCCGACGAAGCGCAAGACATGGTGCGTATCTACCGCGGCAATCTTGCGGATAATTTAGAGTTGCAGGGCCGCTATGAGGAAAGTATCGCAATTGTTAATCAAAATGCTGCGCAATTTGATTTTGCAGATGACGAATTCCCGCTTCAGGCCTTTGAGGCGAATAACGTTTTCCGGCATTTGGCATGGCTAAATATGCAGCAAGGTGACTTCGCAGCTGCCAAAACCAATTTGCAGAAAGTAAGAGCGTCCATAGAAGCAGAACAGGACTTGATTGAAGATAGTCTCGGTCTGGCTGCGATGCTTGTTGATTACCCAACGGAAAACGCGGCGCTTGCTCAACTGGAACTAGATTACGCAATGCTTGCCTTCAAACGTGGCGATCATCTTCAGGCAGCTGATCGCCTTAACTCCTGGTACGAAATTATGCAGGAGCTTGAACAAGAATATAGCGATGCAAAGTTTAATCCCGCCGAGAAATTCAATCGCTTCGAAGATGAAGAAGGATTTATGGCGAGTTCATTTCACATTCGAAGATCCCGGGATATAAGTGAGCTAGCGCAGCAAATAAAACCAGAATGGTTCACAAACTGACGGGCTAAGGCCTGCTTTATGGAGCGAGAGGACAACTGAAGGTCGTTCTGCTTATCACTCCCAATTTCGCTCTTTTATCCCGCTACCACGCAATATTTCGACAATTGGCCAGCGCGTCGGTATTCACAGTAAGCATCTGGAACCCATGCTTACCGCCCGGCTCTCCGACTGCAGCAAATGGCTGTGGACAGCTCTGGCGTAGTTCCTTTAGCAACTCGGCTGCATTGCCATCACCTAGACGGCCGGGAACATCTACGACTGCAGACACGCGATTGTCCAGCAGCTCATCAGTCATGTCCTGCAAGGTGTAGTTGCGCGCATCACCGAAGCCGGGATACATGACCGGCGCTTGCCCATAGAAAATGCCATACACGTAGTTGCTTGGCGCCCAGATCAAGCGTTCATCCTGGTCATACAGCGATTCCATAATCCAGGTGGCCTGATCGCCAAAATGCGCCCGAACCGTCATATGGCCACCTTTTAGCAAGTAGGGCATGTCATCCCAACGCGCTCGGACAATGAGTGCACTCGCGGTTATGCTCAACAGTGCCAAAACACCTACCAGAGATAGAAGATGCCGACGGATAAACTGTCCTGCGGCGTCCCAAGCTTTAGCCGGCCAGTCAAACAACGGGAAAGCAAATCCGCTGGCAGCAATCAGCAAGGCAAAGACCGCCACTACATGCAGCCCTAGCCGCATGTCATACGCACCAAATAGGAACCACCCAGCCAACATGGGAACTGCCGCGAACCAAAAAAGGAGTGCGAGACCCTTCGTCTTGTGAGCACCGTAGGCGGCCGCGATAAGCATCAACGCGATTGCGGGTTTACTCACCAGATACGTGCGTGCTGCAAATATCAGTTGCTCACCCAAACTACGATCTACTTGCGACGCCGCCACAACGCCTTGATTATTCCAAGACCCGTAACCGGCGGTAAGCGCCCACAGGCCCGGAATGCCCACTAATACGGCTACGGCCATCCAGGTTTGAAGGCGCTTGGGTTGAGAGATTATCAACAATACTGGCATGGCTATCCCTGCCCAAAGCACTGCAGGCTGCTTGGTCATTGCTGCCAAACAGGCTGTGATAACCGCGACCCACACCCAAAAAGCTCCACCATTGCGCAACCAGTGGATATAGCAGGCCGCGGAAGTGATCAATGCTGCCGCCATCATCGGGTCCGCCAGGCCGTTGTCCAAATGGCTTTTCGATGCGGTAAAAAACAACCAAACCAACAGCAACAACAAGAATTTGGCCTCGTAGAAGCGAGTCGACTTGGGAGTGCTGGCCACAACCGCAATGCACATGGCCACAGGAAAAACACCCAGCGCAAATCGAACAGGCGTTTGCAGCTCAATATCCCCAAGCAAGGCATAACACCACGCCAGCAGTAGCGAAAACCCTTGCGGGTACGGCACCGTGGTGTAGTGCAAATCAGGGGGCTCGCCCAAATAGAACTGGATCGCCCACATGTTCCAGCTATAAATCTCGTCGTTCGTTGCGAACGACGTCATACCCAAGCGCACAGCCAATGGCAGACAAACCACCATGATTGCCAACGCCGACCACAACTGACTTTTATCCCAATGTATGGGTTCTGAATAATTTCGCCTTGCCAGGCGATAAGCCGCCACCGCAACAGTTAGCACCGTCAACACCAGTACCACACTGTGTGATAGCGCACCCAGCATGAACAAGCCAAAGGCCGCAGTCACCACTGTAGCGACACTCAACATCGGAATGACGGCCCACCCGAGTGGATGGCGCCAAAGATTGGGATTGATTGCTAGCGCAGGCGCGAGATAAACACCGACAAACAAAATTAGCAGGTAAACAAAATACATCGAACCGGGCACCAAACCGAAGGCGGCCGCAGTTTAGCACGAGCGAGCGCTTACAGTGCCGGCCTCATAACAGGCCTGGCTGCTACCAAATTCATTTTGTGTCCTGAGTATTTTTGCCCGAGCCTGAGGTAGCCCACATTAGCCGTGCGTGTGCATACCAATTGCTTTTGGGTTGGGTGGCAACCGGGTCAACGAGAAATATAGCGCAGAGGGTCTATCGGCTTGCCGTTCTTGCGAACCTCAAAGTGCAGTACGCCCTCACCATCCGATTCGGGGCCCATCTCGGCGATGGTTTGTCCCGCGCTAACCTGCTCTCCTTCCTTAACCAGTCGCTTGCTGTTGAGAGCATACGCAGTAAGCAGCTCCTGGCTATGCTTAATGATAACCATCTCGCCATATCCAATCAGCCCCGCCCCGCTATAAACGACCTTGCCAGCGGCGCTGGCGATTACGGGCTGACCACCTTTGCCACTAATGCGCACACCTCTGCGATTCGGGTCACTGGCAGCGAAAGTTTGGACAATGGACCCCGAACTGGGTTTGAGCCACTTCCCGCCCGAGTTACTATTTGCCGCTGCCGGCGGCGGCGACTTCTCCTGGACTGGTTTGGGCTGGGACTGGGGCGACTTTGTACTTTGGCCGCCTGATACATTGGCAGAGCGATTAGATTGGTTCGGCTTCGCAGTGGGTTCACTGGCCTTGGCCGTGCTTTGACTGGGCTCTTTGGCCACCGCTACCGGTTCCTTTGGCGTAGTTTCTTTGCTGACACTGCGGCGAGGGGGAGACAAGCGTAACCGCTGTTCCGGGTATATTGTGTAGGGCGCAGGAATTCTGTTCCACCGCGCCAGGGTCCGAAAATCCAGCCCATATCGAAATGCGATTTTGTACAAAGAGTCTCCGCGTCTCACGGTATAAAAAGCCGGTCGAACCGGAATTCGCGACGTGGACTGTGCGATGCGCGGTTTGGGCTGCTTAGAGCGGTCATAAACAGGTGCGTGTTCTCGGTTAGCGCAGCCGCCCAGGATAAGACCCAGCACCGCCAGGGTGAATCCTAGCCTACTTATCCCAAGTTTTCGCACTACAGTCATCGCGATTGCGCTATCCCATTATCACCGTTGCTTCACTGTCGCACCAAGGTTAACCAAATTACTGCAACCGCCACCAGCCCGGTAACTATCCAGCCAATGGTTTCGACATATTTTCTTAGCGAATTTGCCATTCGATCACCACCTAGAATGATCAGACCCGCCACCAGAAAGAATCGAGCGCCCCTCCCAATTATTGAGCCTGCTAAGAAAGGCAAGAGCGGCATACCCAGTAAACCAGCTGCAATAGTGAACAGCTTATACGGAATAGGTGAAAATCCCGCGACTAAGATGAACCAAAAACCATAGGTCTCAAAGTAACTTTGGGCCTGGTTAATGGTATCCATATAGCCGTGACGGGTCAGAAAAGGGGCAAGCGCATCAAAGAAGAATGCCCCGATCACATATCCAAGAACACCCCCTAAGACCGAAGCCAACGTGCAAATCGCGGCCAGGTTCCAACCTTTTTTACGCTCGGCCAACACCATTGGCGCCAACATGACGTCCGGTGGTACTGGAAAGAAGCTGGATTCGGCGAAACTCAGCGCTGCCAGATAAAATCGCGCATACCGATGCTTTGCCCACAGCAGAGCACGATCATAAAGCGGGCCAAATATTCTCAATTTGCTCTCCGTAGTTATTGGCTTCGCAGGTATTGCACCAACAGGCTAAACCTGGCCGGGCAACATGGGCACAAAACTAACGCCGCCAAGATCTTCTTTCTCGATGCCTTTAGCGGTTTTCGTCACCATGATCAAACGTTGCTCTCCACCCTGTCCCAGCGGGGCCACCAGTTTTCCACCCACTTCTAGTTGCTCAACCAATTCCAAGGGTAAACTCGGTGCAGCTGCTGTGACCATGATGGCATCGTATGGTGCGTTGGCGGGCCAACCATCATATCCATCCGTGCACTTGGCTCGGATATTGCGGATACCCAGTTCGCGGAAGCGCCGACGCGCCTGTCGAGATAATTCGTCGATACGTTCAACGCTGAAAACCTGGTCCACCAGTAGCGACAGGACCGCAGCTTGATATCCAGAACCCGTGCCAATTTCCAGCACTTTAGACGGCCTACCGGAGCGTAGAAGTGCCTCACTCATCAGCGCCACCACAAAGGGTTGAGAAATTGTTTGCCCCAGGCCAATCGGCAGGGCTGTGTCTTCATATGCCCGGGAATTGAGCGCTTCGTCTACAAACAGATGACGAGGCAGTTTGGCAATTGCGGCGAGCACATCATTATTTTTGATGCCTTTTTCCCGCAGCCTGCTGACCAGTCGGTCTCGCGTCCGCTGCGATGTCATGCCAATGCCAGATTTAGGAGAAACCGATCGCATCATTTGGTTTTGGCGTCGTCGCTCTGAATATTCAACCCAGCAACCCAACCGCTTACTTTGTCCAGCGCCTGGTAACGCGTTAGGTCCACGTGGATCGGAGTCAAAGAAACCTTGTTTGCTCGGATAGCATGAAAATCGGTACCAGGACCGGCGTCTTGCTCAGCGCCCGGTGGTCCAATCCAATAAACTGGTCGACCGCGCGGATCAACCTGCTTTACATAGGGTTCGGCTCGGTGCCGATGTCCAAGGCGGGTTACTTCGAACCCTTCGAGTTCATCCCATGCCACGTCCGGAACATTCACATTGAGAATTGTGTCGGCGGGTAGCGGGTCATTTATCAACCGCGATACCAACACCGCAGCAGCTCTGGCGGCAGTCTCGTAGTTTCTAGGGCGGTCCGTGTACACCAATGATACTGCGATGGCAGGCAATCCAAGAAAGCGCCCTTCCATTGCGGCTGCGACGGTTCCAGAATAGATGACATCGTCACCCAAATTGGCACCTGCATTGATGCCAGACACCACCATGTCCGGTTCTTCTTCTAACAGGCCTGTGAGCGCCAAATGGACGCAATCGGTGGGCGTGCCAGCGACACGGTGCCGATTGTCAGTTTTGTCGATGATTCGAATGGGTTGGTCCAAAGTCAGCGAGTTACTAGCGCCACTGCGGTCTCTGTCCGGTGCGAACACCACAGTCTGCGCCAATTTGGCCAACTCGGATTCCAGCACTTTGATGCCAGGCGCATCCAGCCCGTCATCGTTGCTGATGAGAATTTGCATTATTTTATATTACCTTGTGATACGTTTTGCGACGTGATTGAATCGAGTCGCGAGACTAGACCAATTATATACTTCTATTTGCTTTCCCACCTCAAGAACAGCGCGTGACCGACAAGTCTGACAAAAAAAACATCTCTAGCGAAGACCAGGATCTATTCCGTTCCGCTTTGGACAATGTTCGTCCAATTCGTCGCAAAGACGAAGTGCGTCAGCGCGAGAAGCCCAAACCCAATGCCCATCAAACCGTGCGCAATGAGCGCAGCGTGCGCGATGAGTTACTAACCCGCATGCCTGACTGGTCGCTGGCTGAAACGGGAGAGGAGATTAGCTTTTTACGGGATGGCTACCGGCCTAAAATTCTGACCCGCCTTCGCAAGGGGGCTTATAGCGTCGCGGACGACATCGATTTACACCATCTGAGTCAGCCCGACGCTAAGTCACTCATTCTAGATTTTCTGGATCATGCAACGCGCCAGGGATTTACGTGCGTCAAGATCATTCATGGCAAAGGACTGCGCTCCAAAAAGGAAGGCCCTGTACTCAAGAGGCTAACGGCCTCGGTGCTTTCGCGCCACCCAAGAGTTTTGGCGTTTTCCTCAGCGCCGCCAAAAGATGGTGGCACCGGAGCCGTGTACGTATTACTCAAAGCGCGTATCTAGTCGTCAAGATCCTTTATCACAGCCCGAAGTGACAGGTGGCGATTGCAGGCTCGCGACTTAACCGCGCCATCTGGCCAGAGCCTCCTTAGTCGCCTGAGCTCCAACCTCGATTGCATGCTGTGCGCGCCAGTACTCATGGCTCTGACAGGTGTTTCGGGGCACATTGATAATGATGTCCGGGGCATGGGTTGCCAGCTTGATGCGGGTGATTGTATTTTGCATGATGTCGAAAGAATCCAGCATCACATCGACCATGCCCTGGTCCGCTTCCGACGGCGACGATTCACTGCGTAACTTGTCTTGTAATCCATCGACGAACTCTCCAATCTTCTGTCGATAGCTACTGCTGTCTTCGTCAGTGTCCTCTGATGTCTCGCTGTCCATCTCAGGATCCAGATCACCGCTTAGGTTCACTGCAATGGTGAGCTCCGCATGCGAACGAAGCAGTGGAGAAATGGGCACCGGGTTTAGCAATCCTCCGTCAACCAGCACTCGGCCATCTTTTACATACGGCGTCAACAGAGACGGAATCGCTATGGACGCCCTGATCGCCTCAAACAGGGAGCCCTCAGACATCCACACCTCGCGCCGTCGGGTCAGGTCGGTAGCCACCGCTGTATAGTCGATATCCAGGTTGCCTATGTCTGCATCCCCAATCAGGTCTTGTAGCAGTTCCATAACTCGAGTGCCTTTAATCAACCCTTGGCGACCAAAAGAAAAATCTACCAACCGCCATACATCGTACTTTTGCAGCGCACATGCCCATTTTTTAAATTCTTCAAGCTTGCCGCGGGCAAATACCCCACCTACCAACGCTCCCATGGAGCAGCCAGACAACGCGTCAATATTGATGCCTTCTTCCATCAGGGTTTCTAAAACCCCTACGTGAGCCAAGCCCCTGGCACCACCGCTACCCAACGCCAATGCTATGGACTTCCCTGATATGCTTTTGCGCGCCACTGTCACCACCTTGTTAGAACCCATGCAAATCAGCCTAAGCGTACTGCAAGAGTATCCTGTCTTGCGAATAATCATGTTCTGTTTCACAAAATTGGCGCTACAATGCGATCCGGAAACGTGACCGTTCATGCAAATTCGACGCAGTTTGCCTGATCATGGTGTGCTGTATGTGGTGGAATCGCGGCCGTCTTTGAAACTTGGGCGGCCGCAAATAAGGGGTTTGTTTTGAAACTGAAACACTGGCACGTACTGTGCCTTACGCTAATCATCGTGGGAACCGGCTTGTTTTTGAACAAGGTCTACGAGCAGGGCTATCCCCTGCGGCCCAACGAAATGAGCGCAAGTTGGACGATCCAAGCGCAGATTCAAATTCGTCCGCGCAAAGATGTTCCAGTAAAAGTGGCGCTGCAATTGCCCAAAGAAACACCCGGGTATGCCATTGGTGATGAGAATTTCGTAGCCCGGGGATTTGGCGTACATGTAGACGATGACGCATATTCCCGCACCGCGCAGTGGGCTATTCGCCGCGCTCAGGGTCCACAAACACTGTACTACCGTGCGACCGTTTATCCACAGACAGAAAGTCGTTTCGACCTTGGCCGACCACGATACCCAGAGCCACCTGACCTGGAAGAGCCATTTGCAACCGCTTTGAATGCTGTGGTGGAGGAAGTGCGCGCGCATTCTGCCGACACCCTGTCCTTTACGGCTGAAGTACTGCGGGAGATCAACGACCCCACCCCCGATTCTTCAGTAGCGCTACTGACCAAACAAGCACAAACCGAACAGGCCAAATTGCGGTTGGCGCAGGATATTCTTGCGGGTGCCCGCATCCCAACCAAAGCCTGGCACGGTGTGCGCCTGGGGGAAGATCGACGCCTGGCCGATCGCAGCATGTGGCTGGCAGTTTACAACGGCGAGCGTTGGACGCTATTCGATCCCACCAGCGGGGATGATGGATTGCCGCCGGATGTGCTGCTGTGGTGGTCCGATGATAAGGAGCTCACCAGTCTGGAAGGTGCAAGACTAGATGAAGTGATTTTATCGATTCAGCGCCACCCAGTAACAGCGCTGGAACTTGCCCAGATGCGAGCAGCCAGCCAAAACTCGTGGATGTCAGTGTTTTCCTTGTTGGATTTGCCGGTGCAAACGCAAGCGGTGTATGGCGTGCTGTTGATGGTCCCGGTTGGGGCTCTGGTCATTGCATTCCTGCGTAACATGATCGGCATCCGAACGTTTGGAACATTCATGCCCGTTTTGATCGCTTTAGCATTTCGGGAAACCGAGCTGCTTGCCGGCGTAGTGCTTTTCGTCATCATTACGGCGTTAGGTCTTGCCTTACGATTTTACCTGGAGCACCTGCGATTACTGTTGGTCCCCAGACTGGCAGCGGTGCTTACCATTGTGGTCATACTCATGGCGATAATTAGCACCATAAGCCACAATATTGGTATTGAAGTGGGATTATCGGTGGCGTTATTCCCTATGGTTATTCTAGCCATGGTCATTGAGCGCATGTCCATAATCTGGGAAGAGCGTGGTGCTGCCGAATCGCTCATAGAAGGTGCCGGAAGCTTATTGGTGGCCGCACTTGCGTATGTGGTGATGGGCATCGATTACCTTAACTATCTTGTGTTCGTTTTTCCCGAGCTGTTGCTGATTCTGCTTGGCGTTTTGGTCGCAATGGGACGCTACACCGGATACCGATTGAGCGAGCTGATTCGCTTTCGCGAATTGGGTCAAATGAGCAGCAAGCCCAATGCCTCTTAAGAATTTTCTCAATATGCGCAGCGGCGGCGTGCTGGGTATTAATGCCCGCAACGGCGCTTATATCATGCGCTATAACAAGCGCGCCCTGTACCCTCTGGTAGACGACAAAGTAAAGTGCAAGCAGAAGCTTGAGACTGTGAATATGCCAGTCCCCGGCCTTATTGCTGTAATCGCCTCACAGTTTGACGCGGCGCATCTGGACCGCATCCTTTTGCAGCAGCAGGAGTTTGCGATTAAGCCCGTCAACGGCAGCGGAGGCGATGGCATCGTCGTTATTGAAGCGGTGCGCAATGGGAAATTC
Organism: uncultured Gammaproteobacteria bacterium; assembly: GCA_964630895.1. GTDB lineage: Bacteria > Pseudomonadota > Gammaproteobacteria > Xanthomonadales > SZUA-38 > CAZVYE01. Next base: position 23,531 of record CAZVYE010000002.1, read on the forward strand.
CGCAAGCCAGACGGTCGCTTTTTAAGCCTGGATGATTTGGAACACCACATATCCAACATACTCGCGGGTGCTTACAGCCTTGGAGGACTCCCAGATCAGGCCATGATCGAAGACCTGGTCCACTTTGATCCGGTATTCGAACAGATTGCTTATCGCGGCGTACCGGATATCCGCGTTATCGTATTTAAGGGCGTACCGGTAATGGCAATGGTCCGTTTGCCCACCCGCGCCTCTGACGGCAAGGCAAACTTACACCAGGGAGCCGTAGGCGCGGGCATTGATTTGCGCACTGGGAGGACGCTCAGGGGCGTCTGGCACAATATTCTGGTGGATGATCATCCTGACACAGGGGCCAGACTGGTAGATTTCGAGATTCCTTACTGGGATAAAATTCTGGATATGTCGGCCGGATGCCATGAGGCAATTGCACTAGGCTATATGGGTGTGGACATTGTGCTGGACAAAGATCGCGGACCGCTTATCTTAGAGCTGAATGCGCGGCCAGGTCTGAATATACAAATTGCCAATCAAACTGGCATAGGCACTCGTTTAAAAAAGCTGGAGTCTCTGAGCCCAGAAGAATGGACGCGGGAAGAACGAATTCAGTTCGCACAAGAAAATTTTGGTGCAGCCAGAAACCTGGAATTAGCTTCTGACGGATTGACGGCAGAGTAAGTCCAAGCGCTACGATCTTTATTGGCGACGACGTTCCAGCGAACTGGAAACAACCTGGTAAAACTCTTCGTCTGGATGGACCAGACCCAGGTCGCTGCGGGCTTTCTCTTCCAGCGCCGCAGTGCCGTGCTTCAAATCATAGACCTCTGCGACCAGCAGCTGATTGCGCTGAGTGAGCGCTTCCAGTTCTTCTGCCTGCGTCGCCAAACCCTCTTCCAACTGCCAATAATCACGCAGCCCGCCCTCTCCAAACCATAGTTTGAACTGCAGCGCGCCGAGCAATACCAGCAGTATGAGAGTGATAACTTTCATGTAGTTAACGCTGTGAACCGCCGGTAGTGTTGCGCAACCGGCGGGCTCAAGTCAATTTTCATCCGCCGCTTGGCCCGTTCTTGAGATGCGAAAATGCACCCAAACCTGCATATCGAGCCTCACTTCCCAGCGCCTCTTCGATACGCAGCAGCTGATTATATTTAGCGACACGATCAGAGCGGCACAGAGAGCCGGTCTTAATCTGATTGGCACTGGTCGCAACCGCCAAGTCAGCGATTGTCGTGTCTTCAGTTTCTCCTGACCGGTGAGATATCACCGAGCTATAGCCCGCATCGGTAGCCATTTTAATTGCATTCAGGGTTTCTGTGAGCGTGCCAATTTGGTTGAACTTGATCAGGATCGAGTTGGCAACACTTTGGCCAATACCCTGTTGCAGAATTTCGGTATTAGTTACGAACAAATCGTCTCCTACCAGCTGCACTCGATCGCCAACTTTCTGGGTGAGCTGTTTCCATCCCACCCAGTCACCCTCAGACATGCCGTCTTCAATGGTGATAATTGGGTACTGATCGGCCCATTGGGCCAGATAACTCGCGAAACCCTCAGCGTCAAATCGGCGATCCTCCGATTCCAGGAAATAGGTGTTTTCGGTAAAAAATTCGGTGCTGGCCACATCGAGCCCCAGCCACACATCTCCTCCAGCTTTGTAACCTGCTGAATCTATCGCCGCCAGGATGACTTCGACCGCCTCTTCGTTAGATCGCAAATCCGGGGCAAAACCACCTTCGTCGCCTACCGCGGTATTGAGACCGCGAGCTTTGAGCACTGACTTCAGTGAATGGAATATTTCGGTACCGCAGCGCAGTGCCTCTGCGAATGAATCTACCCCGGTGGGCAACACCATGAACTCTTGCATATCCACGCTGTTATCAGCATGGGCGCCACCGTTGAGAATATTCATCATCGGAACCGGAAGTTCTGCCCTCACGCCTGCTTGCAACAGTTCTGCAAACAGCGGCCGCTTGTGATCCGCAGCACGCGCGTGCGCCAAAGCCAAAGATACACCCAGGGTTGCATTGGCACCTAGCTTGCTTTTGTTTTCCGTGCCGTCCAGATCTAGCATGGCCTGGTCGACGGCCTGTTGATCGTCAGATGGCATACCATTAACAGCGGGCGCGATGACATCATTCACGTTTGCTACTGCCTTACGAACGCCCTTACCCAGATAGCGTGACTTATCCTGGTCGCGAAGCTCCAGCGCCTCGCGACTGCCGGTTGACGCCCCTGACGGGACTGCGGCACGCCCGAACGCACCTGTATCCAAAGTTAAATCTACTTCCAGAGTCGGATTCCCACGTGAATCCAATATTTCGCGTGCGTGTATTTTTGCAATCTTGCTCATGTTTTAAAAAGACCGAATTTTGTAAGTAATTTTCGCTTGAAGCAGAGGTTTACAGGTCGTCTTCCAACCAGGGGCTCGACTTCACTTGGGCGTCTATGGCTTTAAGCTGACCAAGCAGGGCCTTCATTTTGCCCAGTGGCCAAGCGTTGGGTCCGTCTGAAAGCGCTTTTTCTGGGGTCGGGTGAGATTCCATAAATACGCCCGCCACTCCAGCGGCAATGGCCGCCCGCGCCAGCACGGGGACAAACTCACGCTGACCACCCGACTTACTGCCCTGCCCGCCAGGCAACTGTACTGAATGCGTCGCGTCATACACCACCGGGCATCCGGTATCACGCATCGCAGCAACGCTGCGCATGTCCGAGACCAGGTTGTTATAGCCAAACGATGCACCCCGCTCACAGACCATTATTTGGTCGTTGCCAGTAGATCGGGCCTTGTCCACTACGTTCTGCATATCCCATGGCGCCAGAAACTGGCCCTTCTTGATATTCACCGGTCGACCCGCGGAGCAGGCCTTTAAAATGAAGTTGGTTTGGCGACATAAAAATGCCGGTGTTTGAAGTACATCGACGACTTCGGCAACTTCGTCAAAATTGGTGTCTTCGTGAACATCGGTCAAGACCGGCACACCAATTTGTTTTTTCACTTCGCTCAGGATGCGCAAACCTTCTTCCGTGCCCAATCCTCGGAAGCTATCCAGCGAAGACCGATTGGCTTTGTCGAACGAAGACTTGTAGATGAAATTGATGCCAAGCGCATCGGTGATCTCTTTGAGTTGGCCGGCAGTATCCAGCGCCAATTGCTCTGATTCAATAACGCATGGGCCAGATATCAAAAAGAACGGCTGATCGAGGCCTGCCGTAAAGTTACATAATTTCATTAATTCATTACCTTGGTGCTATGGCCAGCAGATTGACCTTGAGGACCGCTCTTGGAAGCCTTCTGATCGTAAGCCGCTTGAATGAAACCTTCGAATAGCGGGTGGCCATCTCGAGGAGTCGAGGTGAATTCTGGATGGAACTGAACCGCGACAAACCAGGGATGATCAGGCAATTCAATGACTTCTACCAGGTTCTCGTCACCTGATACGCCCACAAACCGCATGCCTTCTTTGGCCAGCACTTCCTTGTAGAAATTGTTGAATTCGTAGCGGTGACGATGTCGTTCTTCAATTTCGTCCGATTCATACATCTGCGCCATTTTGGAATCTGGTTCCAATCGGCAAACCTGGGAGCCAAGTCGCATGGTGCCGCCCAAGTCTGAATTGATATCGCGAGTTTCAATTTCCCCGTTGGGTCCACGCCACTCGGTAATCAACGCTATCACCGGGTGGGGATTATCCGGATCCATCTCGGTAGAGTGCGCACCCTCCAAGCCGCAGACGTTACGGGCAAAATCCACCACCGCGACCTGCATTCCCAGGCAGATTCCCAGATAAGGCACATTGTTCTCGCGAGCGAAACTAGCCGCAGCCACTTTGCCTTCAAATCCACGCTCACCAAACCCACCGGGCACCAAAATGGCGTCAGCGCTTTCCAGACAGCTTGGACCTTCTACCAGAACCCGAGCCGAATCCATCCGCTTGATGTTCACGTGAATGCCGCGGTGTAGTCCGCCGTGTACCAGCGATTCAGTCAGCGACTTATAGGCGTCTGAGTGTTCCATGTATTTGCCGACCATGGCCACCGTTACTTCGGGCTTAGGTCGCTTAAACGCATCCGCCACTGCCTGCCACTTGGATAAATCGGGCTCCTTCGCTTCGATTTGCAGGCGATCCAGGATAATGTCGTCTAATTCCTGACTGCGGAACCACAGCGGCAGCTCATAAATATTGCCCACGTCCACTGCAGAAATTACGGCGTTCTCGCGAACATTCGTGAACAGTGCAATTTTGCGGCGCTCTTCTTCGGTAAGCGTGCGCTCGCAGCGACATAAAAGGATGTCGGGCTGAATACCAATAGAGCGCAGCTCTTTTACCGAATGCTGGGTGGGTTTGGTCTTAATTTCTCCCGCCGCTTTAATGTACGGCACCAAAGTAAGGTGCATATACAACGCGTTATTTGGCCCGTATTCCACGCCCAGTTGGCGAATAGCTTCCAGGAACGGCAAAGATTCGATGTCACCTACGGTACCGCCAATCTCAATCATGCACACGTCAAAGCCTTCTGAAGCTTTCGCTACGCAACGCTTAATTTCATCGGTGATGTGAGGAATAACCTGTACGGTTCCGCCCAGGTAGTCGCCACGGCGCAGCACCTTGGCGAACAGGCGCATCTGGTTGCTG
>CAZVYE010000002.1:28177-63381 GCA_964630895.1 uncultured Gammaproteobacteria bacterium
ATTTGGCCCGTGGTGTAGTTGTTGTCCCGGGTCATACGAGTAGAAACAAACCGCTCGTAGTGTCCCAAGTCCAGGTCTGTCTCTGCACCATCTTCGGTAACAAACACTTCACCGTGCTGATACGGGCTCATGGTTCCTGGGTCCACATTGATGTATGGATCCAACTTCATCAATGTGACTTTTAAACCGCGAGACTCGAGAATCGCAGCCAAAGACGCCGAAGCGATACCTTTGCCCAACGACGATACGACGCCTCCGGTTACAAATATCAATGCTGCCATGTCTAGCCCTGTATTCGCTAAATGTGTACGTTCTTGCAAAAATGCTGCAACGCAAAAAGCCGCTATATGCGGCCAAAACTTGATGATCAGGGAACGCTCGGAAGAACCTTCTCTCTAGAACTTACGCTATGCTTCCCGGTGTTCGTTCAGGCGGGAAAACCCGTCCTTGCGACGGGCGATCATTCTATCAGGGCCGACCCAACAGGTCGACCAAAATTCTCGTCTGGCTGATCTACGGGCTGTGCGGCAATCGAAAAGATCACCGGCTATCCCATGCGCTGGTTACGCGCCCAGCGCTTTCTCAATGTCACCAGAGATATTGCTGGGTGCGGTTTGCGGTGAGTAACGCTCAGTTGGAACCCCGTCTTTGCCCACCAAAAACTTGGTAAAGTTCCATTTTATTTTCTTGCTTCCGAGCAATCCTGGCTGGGCTTTCTTTAAGTAATCAAACATGGGATGGGCGTTGTCACCATTGACGTCTACTTTTTCGAACATGGGAAAGCTCACGCCATAGTTTTTTTCGCAAAACGCGCCGATTTCTTCCGCCTCTCCTGGCTCCTGCCCCCCAAACTGATTGCAGGGAAACCCCAAGACGGCAAAGCCTTGATCCTTATATTTCTGATAGAGCTCCTCAAGTCCCTTGTACTGGGGTGTAAATCCACACTTACTCGCGGTATTAACCACTAGCACAACTTTGCCTTCGAAGTCAGCAAGCGACTCTTCATCGCCGTTGAGTCGCTGCGCACTAAATTCATGGATCCCATTGCTCATGGCTTGTTCCTCATCTCCAAATTTTCAATTTTAAGAAAATGTACTTTAGGTGTTCGGATTGGCATCTTCGCAGCGCCCCGGTCGCCACTTCAGTACGCCAGCGCTTTTGGCAGTACAGGCATTGCCGTAAGTTTTGCCGTTGCAGCCACAAACGGGTTCATATTGTTGCGTACACATCATGAGCTCTTTGGATTTTGTCTCTTTCATGCAGGCAGCGTCTGCATCATCTTCAGTCTGCTCTGACGCTTTCTCGTTTGGTTGCGTATCCTCCGCCTGTGCGTTTACTGCATCTGTCGGCGACGAGTTGCTATCATTGACCGGGGTACACGCTGCCAGAGCGAATACGCAAACCATTGCCATAATTCGAATCATCTATGTGCTCCACATTTTTGCTTGCCAGAATCATCACTCCTAGCGCATGAACTCACTGTGATACAAAAAGACTGCTTCGTCCACCCCGCTTTTTTGATTTATCAAGACCTGCTGGGACAATTGAACTCTGACTTTGATAACTGCCAGATAACCCGTCTCAAAGAATCATTTCCTGGCGTCATACCCGTACCTGAATTTGTTCGGCACGACGCTCGACTTTCTGCGGTGCAGTACGAGCAGTTTGTCCACCAGAATAACGCTGTCCCCACACGAGACGGGAGCTTGCATGATCTGTGCAACGCGCTGGTTTGGCATCGTTTTACGAGGACAAAATACGCCCTAAACCAGGCACATATAGAAGATTTATCCTGCTCGGAGGTGCAAGCAGACAAAGATGTACCCAAGCACCCTGATCGATCCAGACGGCGGGACGCGCTGACGCTTATTGATGAAACCGGGGTTGTAGTAGCCGCTTCAGGTTTGAATCTATACGAGCTAAACAAACGGCATCAGTGGTCACAATGGTTCGAGAATCACCGCGAAAGCTACGGGCGCCGCTGGCAGGTGTGGGTCGTTGGCCACGGCCTACTAGAACAGTTGACCAATCCATACATCGGTTTGACCGGGAAATCCGTGCACCTGTCGGTAAGCCCAGATCTATTTCATGCAAGCGAAGCGGAACAGGCCATGGAAATTGACCGAAAGCTAGCCGACGCAATTGCAGATGCGGATCGATTTGCAACGCCCGCCAGCCTGCCACCTATGCCAGTTCTTGGTGTACCGAACTGGCATCCCGACCAATCCAGTGCTTTCTACGCAAACCAAGATTATTTCCGACCAAAACGGCACACTCGACTTTTGTCAGGTACCAAAAGGCCATAATTCAAGTAACATCACAGTCATTAATCATATTGGGATGCCTATTTTCATGCAGAAGCGACAACCATTCGCATTATTTTTCTCAGTGGCGATGCTTTGTGTGCTGTCATTTTCCGCCAGCGCCCAAACGGAACACGGGCACATCTTTGGCACCGTGCATATGAAGGACGGCGAGCAGCTCACCGGCTTTCTTCGTTGGGATGGCGATGAGGCACAGTGGAGCGACCACTTCGACGGAAGACATATCGATCCCCTGGACCTGTCGGACATTGACGATGACGTCCGGGAAGAAATAGAAGACAGCCTGCCGGGAATCCAGCTTCAAATGGGTTCCGCGACAATCGAGCTCGCCAAATGGATCGGCGGAGGTGAACTGGAACCCGCAAGAAGCAAAATCGAGTTTGGCGCGATTGATGAGCTGGAACCGCAAGGCTCTGAAGCTGCCGTGCTGCGGTTGCGCAATGGCAAGTCGCTGCGACTTGCTGATCATGGGTCTTCGAATGACTTTGACGTAAAAGTTCATGTAATAGAACTAGACGGCAACACCAATGAAATACGGTGGCGCAATATTGACAAGATTTCATTCTCTCAGGCACCCAAAGACGGTAAGCAGCCAGTACAGCTACTAGCAGGCAAAGTGAAGTATGGCGAAACCGAGGTGGCTGGAGTTTTTGCCTGGGACGCAGACGAGCGCATCGATTCTGAAGTGCTGGACGGTGACAGCCCCGAGGAACGAGACATGGAAATATTGTTCCGGGACATAGCGTCGTTAGCTAAAGATGGCAATGGAACCCAAGTCACCTTGCGCAATGGCAATGCCTTCCGGCTCACCGGGACTAACGATGTCGATGACGGCATGCGTGGTGTTGAAATTTTTATTCCCGGCAAAGGCATTGTGAATATTGATTGGCACAGTTTCGTCCAGGTCGACATGGATTATGATGCCGCAAGCACAGCGCTTCGCTATGACCAAACCGAATTTGCCACAGAGCTTAAGGCGCGCATCAAGACCAAAGACGGCAAGACCGTAGAAGGGCCAATAGCGTTTGATCTAGCAAGAACCTCACCTGCAGAAGTAATCAGCTTTTACCAGCGTGATCTGCGCTACTACACCCCGCTGCGGATGATAAAGTCCATTCGTCCACTTTCCGACAACGCAGCATCGGTTACCTTTATGGACGACAGCACGGTGGACACCACCGGTGGGGAACTTGGTGCGGTGAACAAGGGTATCCTTGTGTACAGCGACGGCGGCAAATTTGTTCGTTGGTCAGAGATTGAAGAGCTAACGTTCACGCCCTAGCTGGAGCCACCATCAGACGTAAAAGGGGTCAAGACATGGCAGAGATGAAAGTACAGCATGATGCTGAGGAAGGCAGATTCTTCTTGGATATGGACGACGAACGAGCGTATCTCTATTACACCGAGCCTGAACCCGGCGTGGTCGATATGAAGACCACGTTTGTCCCTACTGGTTTGCGCGGACGCGGCATTGGGCATGTGCTAGGCTGCACTGCCCTGCGCTGGGCAAACAGTGAAGGGCTGAAAGTTATTCCCAGCTGCAGCTTTATCCAGCGATTGGTTGAGCAGGATACATGCTAAAAATCCGACAGCCAGATCCTGATTATCTGGCCTCACGCAAAAGTCATAACAATTTCAAGCTAGCGGTAAAAATCTCACTCGGGATTCTAGCCGCACTATGGCTGGTTCATATTATCAATTGGATAGGCGGCTACGGATGGAATCGTTTTGGCGTATCGCCACGATCCATACAGGGTTTGTGGGGTGTACTCGCAGCGCCGTGGCTACATGGAGGATGGCAGCACTTATTTTCCAATACGCTCCCGCTATTTGTTCTGCTCAGCGGCGCGTTGTTTGTTTATCCCAACGGCGCATTGCGCGCCATTCCAGCCATTTATCTGGGTTCTGGGGCATTTGTATGGATTATTGGCCGCAGCCCTAGTTATCACATCGGTGCCAGCGGCCTGGTCTATGGACTTTTAGCCTACGTATTCTTCTCAGGCATTTTTAAGCTGGACACACGCGGTATTGCGTTGACGCTGTTGGTGGCATTTCTCTATGGCTCCATGGCCTGGGGCATATTGCCATTCCAACAGCACGTTTCATGGGAATATCATCTAGGCGGCGCACTGGCCGGGTTCATCATGGCCTTGGCAACCAGAAAATGGGACCGCCCACCGCGTAAAGTGTATGACTGGGAGCTTGAAGATGACGAGGCTGACGAAACCGGTGACGACGAATGGCCCCTACGCTAATACTGGCATTGCCAGTTAGTCTGACTGATCGCTCTTCAAATTCGCTAACGCCAAGAGTTTTTGACAGGTTTTCCAGTTGCGTGCGGTGAGTATGGGTTCTTGCAATCGCCCTAAAGCCTGCACCGCCTTGGAACGCCCTACGCCATCAGGTGCTGCCAAATAAATCACCTGCTCAGATACCGCCATCTGTTCGGACGAACCTAGCTTGGAAGCTATGCCGTTCGTTGCGTCCTCGGCAATAGCATCATCCGCAAAGAACACGTGCACGGCATCCACGGCAGCAAAGGGGCAAGCGGCCAGCAAAGATGCAAATCGTTCTGCACGCAGTAACACAAAAGGAACCGAAAAGCTGAGTGTACCTAGAACTTCACCAATCGCTTTGCTCGGGTCTTGTGCTGGCCTATCCCAATCAAAAACCACGTTGCCACTTTGGATATAGGTTTCAACTTTTTCGCAACCAGCGTCATCCAGCAAAGAGCGCAGATCAGCCATGGTGAGACGGTGCTTACCCCCAACGTTGATACCACGCAACAAAAGTACGAAAGTTTCGTTTTGATGCACTGCGACTACTCGCTTTGGCTCTGCTTATATCCACGATAATAGAACGCGATCGCCCTGTTCTCTGGCACATTCTGCTGAAAGTTTTCCCGCGCGGTTTCGTCACTGATTGCCTGAGCGGATCGCTCAAGCTGGGCAAAAGCCTTCTCTATTAGTGGCCCTGCGGCCGGGTCGTTCTCGGCTTCGAGAATTTCGAAACAGATTTGATAAATTCGAAACGGCTGGCTGACACCGCCAATTTCATCTTTACCAAAATATTCGAGAATCTCATGTACTTTTTCTAAAGCCTCTTGGGAGCGCCCCTGCTTGTAATTTAGCTGGGCCCTACCTGCTACCGTTTCCATCAGTAAGGACTGCTGCCCGAGCTTGCTACGAATGCGCTGAGCGTTGCCAAATGCGGCTGCTGCTGAGTCAAACTCTCCCAGTTCAATCATGGAGTGACCGAGCTGGGTTAGCGCCGTACCAAGCAATGGAAGGTCGTTGAGCTTTGATAACGTTCGCGCGGCTTCCAGTCCATACGCTTTGGCCTTCTCATTGTCGCCTGCGGCATGCTCAAGCAACATCAGCCGCGCATCTACCTCCGCGTGATCAAATGCCATCGACATTTCTACCGCATCCTCACGCGCCTGCACAAAGCAAATCCTGGCGTTTTCGTATGCACCCAGCGCAAAACATGCTTCACCCAACAGCATCAGCGCCTGCTGTTGGCCCGGTCTATCCTGTAGTTCCTGGCGACGTGACAGAGTTTGCTCAAACAGACGCCGAGCATCGCTATAATCGCCTCCAGCCAAAGCAATCCGCCCCTGGAGCTCCAGGGAAGTGGCCGCCTGCCGAAGATCGCCAATCTGCGCCTGAAGCTCCGTAGCAATCCGGGCATGATCTCTGGCTTTGGTCAATTTGCCAGTAGCCAGATACGCGCTGGCAATGCGGCGAAGACTACGGGCCTCGCGACTTGGATCCCCAACGTCTTTTGCGAGCTCTAAAGCCTGTTTACTCAGAGACTCACATTCGGCGAAATCTCCTCGCTTTTCCGCAAACCGGGCCAATTCAGCCACAATATCCGCCAACAGCATGGGACGATCCAATTGCTCTGCAAGCGCTCTTGCTTTCTCCATGTTCTCGCGAGCGGGCAAATGATCCCCTGCCGCTTGCTGCGCCGCGGCAGTCCATCGTCGCGCTTCCGCTTGCAGCGCAACCGACCCGGCCATTTCCGCCAACACAATCGCTGACTCGGCTAGCTGCAAGGCAGAATCTACCCGCCCAAATGCAAGCTGATACATTGCCTGTCGCGCGGCCACTTGTGACTTTGCCGCTGAGTCGTCCAAGGCCTTGGCCATGGCCTGCATTTCTTGCAAATCCGCCTTGCGAGCCGCCCTGCGTCCTAGCCGCCGGTACATGGATTCGCGCTCACTCAGCAAAACAAATCGCTGTTCAAACGCATCCTCGGGCACCAACTCCAGGGCGCGAGTCAGGTATCGCTCCGCCTCTTCGTTTTGATAAAGTTCTGCAGCATTGCGACCGGCAAGCACGGAGTAAGCCAGCTCGCGCTCGCTATTGCCCGCTACCTTGTAGTGGCGCGCCAGGTCAGTGAAATAGGGACTCAGCCTGGTGTCACCAGGCGTGAGCGATGCGAGCTTTGCCGCAGGTGGGGCACAGCCGAAACGATCTTCCAGCCAGTTTGCGGCCGCTTCGTGTAGTTGTCTTCGCTGAGCGTACAGCATGGAGTCATAAGCGACCTCGCGCGTGACTTCATGGCGGAACCGGTAATTTAAGTCTGGATCGCTGGACTCCACTTCCACCAGATCAATGTCTGCGAAACTGTCCAGGTGCCGCTGCACGCGCTCTTCCTCAAACCCCTGCTCTCGCTCAAGGACATCGTATAGCGCGCTGGCTGCGAACCTTCTGCCCAGTACTGCAGCAACCTTGAGCGTTAGCTGTTGATCCGGCGACATGCGATCGATGCGAGAAAGAATGAGCCCTTTCACCGAACCCGGCAATTGATCGGCCTGCTTTTCCGGTGAAATGCGCATCTGGCATTGATTTTGGTTGGTCTTTTCGTCTTTCCAAACCTCGATCAAGCCTTGATCCAGCATTGCCCGCAGGAGCTCCTCGGCAACAAACGGCGAGCCTTCCGAGCGCTCATAGACAAATCGCGCCACTTTACGTGGAACTCGCTGTGGCAAGACCGAAAGTCGGTCCGCGATCATCATTTCGATATGGTCTGCCCCCAAAGGTTGCAGGGACAGGCAGTCCGCGAGGCTCATGCGATTTAGACGCTCCCGAAACTCCCCCTCCGGACTGGTCCGAGACATCGGGCGTGACGCTACCGCAATCACCAGCGGGAATGGATCGGGGCCGCTGACAGAATCAGCCAACTCCAAAAGCAATTGCCACGAAGCCGCGTCGAGCCATTGGGCATCGTCGAGCAGTATTACCAGCGGCTGACTATCTGCCCACGCGCGCAGCAGGCTTTGGATGAATTCTAAGATCTGCCGATTGCGCTGCTCCACGTTCATCATCAATTCCTGGGTGGCAATAAAATCCCCCAGATTGAGCCAGTGACGTAGCAGCGGCAGGTGCGTCGACAAGCCCGGAGCCAGATCCTTTATCAAGTTTTCTACCTGCTCCAGGCGCTGCTGCGGCTCCTGGTCATGAGCCAGATCAAAAAACTGCGCTACGATTCCTCGCCAGGGCATCAGGTCAGAGCTTTGATCGCTGGTTTTGCCTGCGCTGGCCAGGCAGCGTAACCCCTGGGCCTTAGCCTGCATGGAAAGCTCGCGTATGAGCCGGGTCTTGCCCATGCCGGGATCACCTTCCACCAACAGAAGGTGACCTTTTCCTTCTGGTAGTCCGTCTAGTGCCGCCCGCAATATGGCGGTTTCATCCTCTCGTCCCACCATCATGGGTGGCGGTCGAAATGATCCGCTGATGATCTTTGAGGTCAGTCGTGCATCGTCAGGTTGATAAATTTTGACGCGACCGCTTTTGCCTTTCACTTTGAGGTCAGGCAAAGGCTTGATATTAATTTTGTCTCGCGCTCCCCGGCGCGTCACTGAGTCGAGCAAGACCTGTCCGGGTTCAGCCGCTTCCATAAGCCGGGCTGCAAGGTTCACGCTGTCGCCCATAACGGTGTATTCGTAGCGAATCTCAGACCCCACCGGTCCGGCAAACACCTGCCCAGTGGTCACCCCAATGCGCAAACCAATATTCATTTTTCGCGCGAGCCCCTGTACTTCCAGGGCGGCCTTGGTACCGCGAAGCGCATCATCTTCATGGGCCAAGGGCGGCGCGCCAAACAGGGCCATAATGACGACACCTTTGTCATCCACCGCAACTTTGTTCAAGCTTCCTTCAAAACGGTAGAGCGCCCGCTGCACATTCCGAATGAGCTCGTGGAATATCTCCAGCGAATCGTCGTCGTCAAAGGCAAACTCTTTAATCCCCATAAACAAAACAGTCATGGGGCGCAAAACACCTAGCCAGTTGCGATCACCGGTTTCCAGCCAGCCCAACACCGATCCAGGTATGAATCGACGTAGCGCCCGCGCGGTGGCTTCAATTTGATCAAGCTGAGGCGCCGTCAAAGTAGAACCTAGTTCGGACGGAACCGGCTTTGGATGCATCTGCTCTTCGGCGCCCGGCGCGAAAATAATGTCGCCAGGCTTGGCTTGTGTCTGGGCATGGGCTGCGTCTTGCAGGGCCTGCCCTGCCACAACGAATTCCCAGCGCCCCAGCAATCCGCCAACTTCCATGGCGTAGACAGCGCCTACACCGATACCGATCTTAATCTCAACTTTGACCGGTCCTACGGAAGAATTCAGCGGACCCATTTCGGTCAACATGTTTTGCATCCGCTGCGCAGCTTGTTGGGCTCGACGGATTGCATAGGGAAGATCTTGTTGCTCTGCGGAGAACAGCACGATTAGCGCGTCACCGCTAAATTTGACCACTTCGCCAGCTTCCGCTTCGAGTTCTTTAATAAGCCTGGTGAAGTATTGATTGAGTAGACGGGTTAGTTCTTCAGGACCCTCGCCTCCAGCGTCGCTGAGTCGTTCAGTAAGCGGAGTAAATCCCGAAATATCCGCGAATACAATGGCCGCATCAAAGGTATGACATCCGACCTGCTCATCCCATTCCGGCTGAGCAATAAGTCGCCTCGCCAGTACCGGCGGCACAAATGGTAACAAGCGCTGGAGATCAACCGCCATCGTGTAACACCAGCGGTCTTATCGCGCTATATAGGTCGCTCTGGAACTTGGCGATCACGCCATCCAAACCCCTGCCCCTCTAAATGTTTGCACCCAATTTTCGCATTATTTTATGGTAACCGCCTGGAAACAACCGCTGCAGTCGATCCATCATGCGGGCATCTTTGCCAATCAACACACGATTATCCCCTCTTTCGATCGCTTTGCGAATCTGTTCTGCTGCCTGCTCTGGGCTGGTTTTTGCAATCTTATCAAATGCTTTGATGGGGTCGCTGCCTGGACGCAGGCCGATTGGTAAGTCCTTAACCTGCGCATTGCGCATAATGTTGGTGCGGACGCCCCCAGGACAAACCACCAATACTTTTATGCCGTCAGCTGCCACCTCTTCTCGTAGCGCCTCGGCATAACCGCGAATGGCAAATTTGCTGGCATTGTATGCAGTTTGCGTAGGCATCCCCACAATGCCAAAAATACTGGAAACCACAACCATCGTGCCGCTGCCTCGCGCCTGCATCCCCGGCAGAAATGCCTGGATACCATGCACCATTCCGTAGAAGTTGATATCCATTACCCGTGTCAACTCTTCCAGGCTGGTGCCCATGGCCTTGCTGGAAAGGTTGATCCCAGCATTATTGATGACAACATCTGGCACGAAATCTTTTGCTACCAGCGCTTCTGCCAAAGCTTGCACGTGGCTTTGATTTGAAACATCCATATCTGCCAGATGGACAGAATTCGGGTCTGGCAGGGTTTGCGCGACCGCGTCTAAATTTTCACGACTCAAATCCACTAGCGCCAATCGCGCACCGCGGCTTGCCAGGTCTTCTGCGAGCGCCTTCCCTATGCCCGATCCTGCGCCTGTGATCACTACATTTGTTCCTTGCCAGTCCATATTCTCTAATCCGTATTTTTATGTGCCAAATATTGGTCTAGTAATTACTAAACAGTCTGCGCATAGGTGCCTTGTTTTGGTACTATGCGTGCCCTTATGCCCTCGCGAGCAGGATTGTCACTGGTATGGCGCTACATTTACACAACACGTTAACCCGAAAAAAGGAACTATTCGAGCCTGGAGACCCAAACCGAGTCACCATGTACGTGTGTGGACCGACGGTTTATAACCTTGCTCATATTGGTAATGCGCGACCGGTCGTGGTTTTCGACATTTTGTATCGACTCTTGAGACTGCAATATCCCAATGTGATTTATGCGCGCAACATCACCGATGTAGATGACAAAATCATGGCAGCGGCCACCGAAGAAGGCTGCACCATCGAAGACATCACTCAGCGTTTCACTGAGGCGTATGCCGAAGATATGGGTTCACTGAACACCCTGCAGCCGGACCTGATACCGCATGCGACGGCGCACATTGGCGAGATGATCGCCATGATTGAAACTCTGATTGAGAAAGACCACGCCTATGCAGCACAAGGGCACGTGTTGTTTCGGGTCGATTCATATAAAGAGTATGGCAAGCTTTCCGGCCGCAGCGTTGATGAAATGATCGCGGGTGCCCGCGTGGAAGTGGCGCCCTACAAACAGGACCCCGCGGACTTTGTGCTTTGGAAGCCCTCCAGTGATGATCAAGTTGGCTGGGACAGCCCCTGGGGCCGCGGCCGACCAGGTTGGCACATTGAGTGCTCAGCAATGTCGGCAAAGCACTTGGGCAAGACCATCGACATCCACGGCGGCGGAAATGATCTGACATTTCCTCATCATGAAAACGAACTGGCCCAAAGCAACTGCGCGCATGGACAAGTATTTGCCCGCTACTGGGTGCACAACGGCCTGCTCACCACCGGCCAGGCAAAAATGTCCAAGTCGGTGGGAAATATTAAGACGGTGCGCCAGTTACGTAGCGAATACCCGCCCGAAGTACTACGTTTTACCCTGATGAGCGCCCATTATCGGCAGCCCCTTGAATGGTCCGAGCAGGCTTTAGAGCAATCCAGAAGCACCTTGGATCGTCTCTATCGCGCGCTGCAGGCACTGGCTGATGTTACTGTAGAGGAAAGCGACATCGTACCGCGCCCAAGCCTGGTCGCAGCGCTGGAAGATGACCTCAACACGCCCAAAGCCATTGCAGAAATCTGTGCCCTGGCCGGTGAAATCTTCTCTGATAATTTGAACGAAACAACCCAGCGCAAATTAAAAGGCGAACTACTTGGTAGCGCTCGCCTGCTAGGCATCCTGGCGTACGATCCGGTAAGTTGGTTTCGCGGCGATGCGGGACGATTGTGTGAAACGGGTTTGGATGCCGTGGAAGTGGATCAGTTGATTGCGCGCCGAAACGAAGCCCGAAACAACAAGGACTGGGGCGAAGCAGATCGCATTCGAGACGAATTGGCCGCCGCAGGCATATTGTTAGAAGATAAGGATGGCAAGACCATCTGGCGGCGAAAATCGTGAGCAGCATTGCAATCAGTGATACCAGACAGCAGGAAATCGTGGAAGAGTTTCAATTCTTCGACGACTGGATGGACCGGTATCAATACATCATCGACTTAGGCAAGGCACTTCCAGATCTGGATGCGCAGTACAAAGTAGATGAAAATCTATTGCACGGATGTCAGTCACAGGTTTGGTTGGTGCACCGTGGCAATCAGTCGTCGTTGCACTTCTCGGCCACCAGCGACTCTGCCATAGTCAAAGGGCTGATTGCATTAATGCTGCGGGTCTATTCTGATCGTAGCGCAAGCGAAATACTTGCCACAGAACCTGAGTTCATAGAAGCCATTGGGCTTAAAGCACATCTGTCCCCTACGCGAAGCAACGGTCTGCATGCCCTTTGGCAAGCGATACGTGCACACGCTGAAAGCGCTTTAGCAGAAGATTTGGCGTAGGCGAGTTGGCTGCGAATGCAGCGGACACAAAAAAACCGCCGCAGCCAGGGGCTGCAGCGGCTCTAAGAGTTTATCGCTATTTGCTTAATTGCTTTTGACGCAATTCCCAGCGCTCTTGGGCGTCCAGGCTTAGCGTGGCGATGGGACGCGCTTCTAAACGAGCCAGACCAATTTCTTCATCAGTCTCTTCGCAGTAGCCGTAGTCGCCATCGTCAATGCGCTTGATCGCTTTTTCAATTTTGCTCAGCAGCTTACGATAGCGATCGCGAGTACGCAGCTCGAGGCTGTTTTCGGTTTCTCGCGTGGCGCGCTCTGCCTCGTCACCAACGTCACGGACTTCCTGCCGCAGGTGATCGATAGTCTGCTGGGACTCTTCAATTAGGTCTTGGCGCCACTGGTACAATTTGCGGCGAAAGTATTCCTGGTGCTCGGCACACATATACTCTTCGCTATCAGATGGTCGGTATCCCTCTGGGAGCTCGACTTTTGGCTTGTAACCAGATGGCAATCCTATAACTTCTCTTGGTGCTTCCATATGGGCAGATGCTCTCCTAAGAGCCAAGCTATTGATCTTAAATGATAAATCAGCTTGCTTTTTAACAAAATTCAGCGGTACTAGCCGGAACCGACCGCATCGAAGGGCGATGTTATATCGCAAGTGGCCATGCGCGGCAACTATCTGTTTGCACTATAATTACCGTCACACGTCCAAGCACACGGTGAAACGAGCACATATACGTGACGCTGGCGCGGTATGATTAGCCTGGATTTCTATTAGTTGTTGCTATGCTCAAACGCCTGATCTTAGCCACCTTGCGGGGTTATAAACGCTTTATCAGTCCTTTACTGGGCCAGCGCTGCCGGTATCATCCCAGTTGTTCGGACTACACCCGAGAAGCAATTACGCTGCACGGTGTGGCCAAAGGTGGCTGGCTGGGTATAAAACGGATTGCGCGCTGCCACCCATTCAGACCCGGAGGTTACGATCCAGTTCCGGGTAGCACAACTGACCATTCACTTTCAGACTCATCGACAAAATAGGCCTCGAATGACCGAAAAATTGTTAATCAAAAACGCCAGGGCGGTAAACGAAGGACAAATATTTGAAACGGACATTCTGGTGGCTGGCGACAGGATTGCCCGCATTGACCCAGAAATCAGCGATTCCGAAGCACAGATTGTGGATGCCCAAGGCAAAACTTTACTCCCGGGCATGATCGATGATCAGGTTCACTTTCGAGAGCCTGGCCTGACCTACAAGGGCGATTTTGCGACGGAATCCCGGGCCGCGGTGGCAGGAGGCATCACATCCTTTATGGAAATGCCAAATACGAACCCGCCCACAACTAACAGTGACGCGCTGGAAGCCAAGTACGACAGAGCGTCTGGAAGATGCCCGGCGAACTACGCATTTTATCTAGGGGCAACCAACGACAATTTGTCTGATATTCAAAGTCTGGATCCCAACAGTGCGGCGGGCATTAAGGTATTCATGGGCGCATCAACGGGCAACATGTTGGTAGACGACCCGGAAGCACTAGATCAGATTTTCCGTTCTGCCCCAACATTAGTGGTTACGCACTGCGAGGATTCTCCCATGATTGGGAAAAATCATCGTGACGCAGAAGCCAAGTATGGCAAAGACATACCCGTTCAAGCCCACCCTGAGATTCGTAGTCGCGAAGCCTGCTTGAAGAGCTCGACCTTTGCGGTCAACTTAGCCAAGAAACATGGCACCCAGTTGCACGTATTACATTTGACAACTGCGGACGAACTCGCCCTGTTTTCCGCTGGGCCCGTGACCGAAAAATCCATCACGCTGGAAGCGTGCGTGCATCATTTGTTTTTTGATGCTTCTGACTATGACACCCGCGGCAATTTGATTAAGTGCAATCCGGCGATCAAGCTGGCCAGCGACCGCAAAGCATTGATGGAGGCCGTGCGCAACGACGTAGTTGACATCATTGCCACCGATCATGCACCCCACACATGGGACGAAAAACAGGCCGACTACGTCCAGGCTCCGGCCGGCCTGCCTTTGGTCCAAGATGCGCTCAGTTCTCTTCTGGAGCACTACCATAACGGCGATCTAACGCTGGAAAAAATAGTACAAAAAACCTGCCATGCCGTAGCCCAACGTTATCAGGTGGTCGATCGAGGCTATCTCCGAGAAGGATACTATGCAGATTTGGTACTAGTAGATTTGGACCGGCCCCGTCAGGTAACCCACGAAGATGCACTATACAAATGCGCTTGGACACCCTTTGACGGCATCACTTTCAAGTCTTCCATCGATACCACTATTGTGAACGGCCGGGTCGTATGGAAGGATGGTGGCTTAACCGGTGATATTCCTGGCCGGCGACTTCAGTTTAATCGTTTGTAGGAATCGATCATGCTCAGAAAAAATTTGGCAGCGTTCGCGCTGAGTCTTTTTGTCGCAAACAGTTGGGCGCAGGAACAAGTCTTTTGTGGAGACGTGTTTGACGCCGACAGCAAACGTCTCATCGGATCGCACCTGATCACAATCCAGGATGGCAAATTCTCAACTCTGGAGAAGGTCGATAAACCCAGCGACATGAGTGGGGTAGCGGACTTGTCAGACCATACCTGTCTGCCTGGCCTCATGGATATGCATACGCACTTGAGTGGTCAACAGGGAAAAAACGCCTACCTGAAGCGTTTTCAAACCAACGAAGCTGAAGTCGCGATCATGTCTACCGTTTTCGCCAGGCGCACTTTGGACGCCGGCTTCACCACAGTGCGCGATGTGGGCGATAGCTATAACGCAACTGTGGCACTTCGGGATGCGATCGAAAGTGGTGACATTCTGGGTCCGCGAATTATTACTGCCGCAAAGTCAATTGCTACTACCGGCGGCCATGCTGATCCCACTTCAGGTTGGCGTAAGGACATCATGGGCAACCCCGGACCTGAAGACGGCGTAATCAATGGTGTCGCGGAGGCACGCAAAGCGGTACGTCAGCGCTACAAGGACGGCGCAGACATGATCAAAATCACAGCTACTGGTGGCGTACTGAGCACCGCCAAGAATAGCCAGAATCCGCAGTTTGCCGAGGATGAACTGACCGCGATCGTTGAAACTGCAACCGATTACGGCATGCGAGTCGCAGCCCACGCGCACGGAGCTGAAGGCATGAAGCGCGCCATAGAAGCCGGCGTTGCAAGCTTAGAACACGGCACGCTCATGGACGCAGAAGTCATGAGATTGATGAAAAAGCACGATACTTACCTGGTACCAACCCTAATGGCAGGAGACTGGGTCATGCGTATGGCAGAGATAGACGGTTTTTTTCCAGATATCGTCAGACCGAAGGCTCAGAGCATTGGTCCGCAGATGGCAGACATGTTTCGACGAGCACACAAGGCGGGCGTAAAGATTGCTTTCGGCACGGATTCTGGTGTCACTCCCCACGGCGACAACGCCCATGAATTTGTGCTTATGACTGAGCTGGGCATGACGCCGGCCGACGCCATATATAGCGCGACGATGGCCAGTGCGGACTTACTGGGAATGCAGGACCAGATTGGCAGCATTGAAGTCGGTAAATACGCGGACATGATTGCGGTGAAGGGCAATCCGCTAACTGACATCGCACTGCTCAAGAGCGTCGACTTTGTGATGAAAACTGGCGAAATCGTCAAGCAATAATGATGCAAAAGTCAGGTTCAAGTCACGCAGCAACTGCGGTGGCTCACTCGAATATTGCCCTGGTAAAGTACTGGGGAAAACGCGACACCGAGCTCAACCTGCCAGCGGTTGGGTCATTGTCCATCACGCTGGGCGATTTGGCCACGACCACCAGCATTCGATTTGACGCGAATTTAGACAGCGATCAACTGGTACTCAACGGATCGGCCAGTACGCGCAAGATAGAACTCATAAGTAGCCTACTGGATCACTTTCGCCAGTTGGCCGGCGTGCGGGAATACGCTGCCATCGAGACGGCGAATAATTTCCCCACAGCAGCAGGCCTTGCCTCATCTGCATCTGGTTTTGCCGCGCTGGTTTATGCAGCCAATGCCGCTCTGAATTTAGATGTTAGTCGCCGCGAGCTAACGCGTCTGGCACGCCAGGGTTCTGGTTCCGCTGCTCGCTCTATCGACGGTGGATTTGTACTTTTGCACAAAGGCGACAAGGACGACGGTAGCGACTGCTATGCGGAACCATTGTTAGATCGCGAAGCGTGGCCCCTTGAAGTGGTTATCGCCATAACCACACACGCCGAGAAGAAAGCCGCTTCTACCGCCGGGATGGAGGACTCACGCCGCAATTCACCCTACTACCAGCCTTGGATTGAGAGCCACGGAGCGGATTTGGCGGCAGCCCAAGAGGCCGTTGCGCAACAAGACTTTGAACGCCTGGCTGAGGTAAGCGAATCCAGCTGCCTGAAGATGCACGCATTGATGTTGGCAACTCCACCGGGCCTTATTTATTGGAATGCGGCAAGTACCGCTTGCATCCATGCCATAAGGGAATTGCGCGCTGAAGCTGTACCTGTCTTTTTTACCATCGATGCGGGCCCTCAAATTAAAGCGGTCTGTGCTCCGGGTTACAGTACCGCAGTAGCTGAGCGTCTCGCCCAAATAGACGGCGTCGCAGAAATCCGAAAAGTAGGATTGGGGCCTGCCGCTTATGTGGTCGACTGATAGCCCAATACGCGTACCCGGAAAATTATTTTTGCTAGGCGAATACGCCGTGCTGGAAGGCGCTCCAGCCGTATTGTCTCCGGTAAATCGTTTCGTCACACTTACTGCAACGCAGCAAACCAGCGCCTGTATTTCCATTCGTCTTTGCTTTGTGCCAAACCAGTGGCAGGAGTTCGCATTTGCCGATATCAATGGGCTATTGGCAAGCAGCGAACCTGATCTGGCGCTGGTCCGCGCTGCATTCAGGCAAGCTGCAAAGAGCGAACTACAGCTGCCAAATGATGGCTTCGCACTTGACCTAAGCTCCGCTGAATTTACCGACCCGGCTAGCCGCCAAAAGCTCGGTTTGGGATCCAGCGCCGCCGCGTCCGTTGCACTGGCCACATGGCTACTGCAGGCCAGTGAATCTGATTGCAAAGTTGCCAACGTCGTCGCTTTCGCACACGCCCTTCATACTCAGTTCCAGGGCGGTGTGGGTAGCGGTGCAGATCTGGTTACCAGTGCGGTCGGCGCGCCATGCGCTGTGTTCCCGAAGTCAGGTGGAGCACCAGATTTTCGTGGCATCGTGTTACCTGATAATTTATTCATTATGCCAATTTGGTCCGGTAGTTCAGCCAGCACCCCGGGATTGGTTAAACGATTTCGCCGATGGCAGACAGAAGGTGGATCAGCTGCGAGCCAAATTGCCAACCTTTGCCAGCTAAGCAAAGATGGTTTGCTTGCGTTACAGTCTGGCAATGCTCAAAACTTTATAGCAGTGTGCGACGATTACACTGCCTTGCTTGCTAGTATTGGTTCGGCCAGCGGACTCCCGATTGTGACAACAGCGGCAGCGAGTTTGCATGAGCTGGCGCGCGAGCACGGTGGCATTTGCAAACCAAGTGGCGCGGGTGGGGGAGATTTTTGCCTGTTTATGACAACCTTTGAGGAGGGCTTGAGAACATTTCGACAGGCGCTACAACCGCACATGGCATTGAGCGAAAGTCCGCGCCTATTGCGATAGCACGGGCAAATGCGGCCATCGGTCCGATATAATGGTTCTGAAATGGCATTTTTCGCCTAAAAATAAGACAATACGCGGCTATTTGTGCGGATATTGGGTCCAAACAATCAATCTATTTGGCTAAAGAGAGACTATGCAACCGAGCGTCATACATCATCGGGATCGGCTTGTTGACTTGCAAACGCAGATGCTGCCTGGAGTTTCACGCACTTTTGCGCTGACTATCCCGCAGCTGCCAAACTCGCTCAACATACCGGTAACCAACGCGTACCTGCTGTGCAGAGCAGCCGATACCATTGAAGACGACCGTGACCTGGACGCCAGCATCAAGACCGAGTTTCATAACCGGCTGGTAGCTGCCGTCCGCGGTGAGGAGTCCAGCGACGTGCTTGCCAAAGAACTGGCACCGCTCTTAGGGTCTTCAACGCCGCAGGCAGAGATTGATCTCATTCGCCAGCTTCCTGATGTTATTGCGTTAACCCATATGCTGCCGGACGGGCAACGCATGCCCATTGATCGATGTATCGATGTGATGTGTGCTGGCATGCCTCAATACGCACATGGCTTCGACCGCGGCGGCCTCCCTACCATCGTGGACCTGGGCGAGTACTGCTATTTTGTCGCAGGGGTTGTAGGAGAAATGTTGACCGAGCTTTTTTGCGACTACTCAGATGAGATTGCAGAACATCGGGATCACATGATGCCGCTATCAGTGCGCTTTGGTCAGGGTCTACAAATGACCAATATCCTGAAAGACTTCTGGGAAGACCGGCTACGAGATGCGTGCTGGTTACCACGAGAACTCTTTGCCAAAGTAGGTCTGGATCTGCGGCAGCCAGAGAACGACCGATTTTTAAAGCTATTCCCCACCGGGCTCTTGGAACTGGTTGGCATTGCGCATGGGTGTCTTCGAGACGCAATGCACTATGTATCGCTAGTCCCTAGCAGAGAAGTTGGTATCCGCAAATTCTGTTTGTGGTCCATCGGGTTGGCCGTTCTCACTCTGCAGAACATCCGTAGAAAGCCCACGTTTAGAAGCGCTGAACAAGTGAAGGTTTCGCGACCGGCCGTAAAAGCGACCATTATGGCCAGCAACATGGTGGCCCGCAGCGACGCTGCGTTAAATCTACTGTTTCGTTTGACAGCTTTGGGGCTACCCAAGCACCAGCAAAAGGTAGCATCCGCATAGGTTTTGCATGGACAAATCCCGTATACCGAATTTTTACAAACTCAGCATTGATGATCGCGTTGATGCCGTCCGTGAAAAAGGCTGGCTGAGCGAATCCGACTTTGAAGCTCTGAAAACCGGCGATCACACGCTGTCGTTGCAAAACGCAGATCGTATGATCGAAAACGTCATTGGCGTGATGGGCTTGCCCGTTGGGCTGGGATTGAATTTTCTGATTAACGACAAAGAGTATGTCGTTCCTCTAGTGGTCGAAGAGCCTTCGATTGTTGCCGCACTGAGTTCAGCGGCAAAACTCGCTCGTGCCAGCGGCGGTTTTCAAGTTGAAAGCACCGAGCCCATTCTCATTGGTCAGGTGCAGATCATGCACGTCCCGCACCCGACACAAGCTCGAGCCAGGCTGCTGCAGCGCAAAGAAAAGATTCTAAACCTGGCCAATACGCTGCATCCCAAGATGGTGGCTCGCGGGGGCGGTGCCAAAGATATCGAGGTGTTTATTCATCCCACCAGCCAGTTCGGCGACATGCTTGTGCTGCATCTGCTGGTAGACACGCGGGATGCGATGGGCGCTAACCTGGTAAACACCATGTGCGAGGGCGTAGCGTCGCTGGTAGAAAACATTACCGGCGGCCAGGTGTTTCTGCGAATCCTGTCCAATTTGCATGACCGCGCCATGGTCAAAGCAAAAACCCGTATCCCCCTGCAATCGTTGGCCGGGCGCGGTTTCGACGCCGAGCAGGTACGCGATGGCATTATCATCGCGAGCGAGTTTGCCGGCATTGATCCCTATCGTGCAGCCACTCACAACAAGGGCATCATGAACGGTGTGGATGCGGTTGCATTAGCTACAGGCAACGACTGGCGAGCTATCGAAGCAGGCGCCCATGCCTATGCCGCGCGAGGTAGTCGATATACCTCGCTTACGCGGTGGAGCAAGGCCGACAACGGGGACTTGCTGGGCGAAATTGAAATCCCAATTAAAGTTGGCACCGTAGGCGGACCGCTACAATCGAACCCGACGGTAGCCGTTAATCTCCGCATGCTGGGCGTAGAGTCTGCCAGGGAACTGGCTGAAGTCATGGGTGCTGTTGGTTTGGCGCAGAACTTCTCTGCCCTTCGTGCCTTGGCTACGGAAGGCATTCAAAAAGGCCATATGACCCTGCACGCACGAACCGTCGCCAGCGCGGCCGGTGCCACCCCTGAAGTATTTAGCACGGTAGTTGACCGACTCATTGAGTCTGGTGAAATCAAGATTTGGAAAGCGCGAGAAATTGTGGAAACCGTTCGAGAACAGTCCCACGTAGATGATTCCGAACTGCCACCTGAGGCACTTGCGGGTCAGCAGCTTGCCGCTGGCCACGGCAAGGCGATTTTAATCGGCGAACATGCCGTGGTGTATGGCAGTCATGCTATCGCGGCACCCGTGCCGCTAGCTGTAGAGTCTCGCATTAGCGACTGGAAATCCGGGGTTCATCTGTCTATCCCGCGCTGGGGTGTGGAACATCAGCTAGAACCAGAACCTGAGAAGCGCCGATCTTACGAAAAGCCAGCAGCGCTCATTTTGGAAAAGCTGGGCTTGCTGCAGGAACCCATGCAGATTGAGGTCTATCCCAATTTGCCCAGAGCCATGGGATTGGGCGGTTCTGCCGCGGTGGTTGTTGCCATTATTCGAGCTCTAGACCAGCGTTTTGGGCTGGGGCTTTCGGAAGCGGAAGTGAATCAGCTCGCTTTTGAGGGCGAAAAAGTCGCCCACGGAAACCCTTCCGGCATTGACAACGCGGTAGCCACCTACGGCCAAATGTTGTTGTATCGACGGGGTGAGCCGCCGTTGATTGAGCCGCTCAAGTTGGCCGAACCCATTAGGTTTGTCATTGGTATGACTGGGGTCGAAAGTCTGACCGCAAGAATGGTCGAGAAAGTACGTCAGGGCTGGGAACGCAATCGCCGTTCGTACGACCGAATTTTTGATGAGATCGATCAACTCACCCTACAGTCATTAGATGCACTTAAGTCGCACGATTTGGAAAAACTCGGCGAAAACATGAATGTGTGTCAGGGTCTTTTGAATGCGATCCAGGTTTCCTGCTGGGAAGTTGAGGAAGTGGTACAAATTGCCCGAGAGCACGGTGCCCTGGGCGCAAAATTAACTGGCGGTGGCGGCGGCGGCTCTATTATTGCGCTGTGTCCCGACAATGCTGATCACGTTGTCAGCGCCATCGAAGAAGCTGGATATCAAGCCATGGAGGTTTGCATTGGCAAATAATGCCGTAGTGTCATCAGAATCAGAGCAGCTGATTCTAGTAGACGAAAAAGATCAGCCCATTGGATTTGGGAGTAAAGCAGAATGTCACGATGGGCAAGGCCTGTTGCACCGAGCTTTCTCCTTGTTCGTGTTTAACGATAAAGGCGAACTGTTGTTACAGCAGCGAGCGGACAACAAGCGGCTTTGGGGCGGCTATTGGTCGAACAGCTGCTGTAGCCATCCTCGCGCCGGGGAAGAAATGGCTGACGCCGTAGATCGTCGTCTGCAACAAGAAATGGGGATGTCCGCGCCGCTGGAATTTGTCTACAAGTTCGCGTACTTCGCCGAGTTCTCTGAGGCGGGTTCCGAACGGGAGTTTTGTTGGGTCTACGTGGGCCGCTCCGCTGAAAGCGTCAATGCCAATCCAACCGAAGTTGAGAACTGGCGCTGGATTAGCACTGCGGACCTGGAACAAGAAATGCGCGATCATCCCGAGCGCTTTACACCCTGGTTCAAGATGGAGTGGGAGCGACTAACTACAGAGTTTTCCGACCTCATCGAAGATTTGACTCGACCGGTTGCTGCTTAAATCAGCAACCGGCTGAGATTGCCTGATTCGGTTTTATCCAAAGCCGAACGTATCGCAGGCATTCATATCACCGGATTGTAGCCCACGCTGTAACCACTGTTGCCGCTGTGCTGAAGTACCATGGGTGAACGATTCGGGCCGCACCGTGCCACCACTGCGACGCTGCAACGCATCGTCACCGATTGAAGCTGCTGCCTGCAGTCCTTCCTGAACATCTCCGGGTTCCAGCCAGTTATATTGTTGCTGCGAATGATAGGCCCACACGCCCGCATAGCAATCCGCTTGCAGCTCCATTTTCACCTGCGCCTGATTGGCGTCGGCTTTGCTCCGAGCGTTCCGCTGCATTTCTCGCACTCTTGAGTTAATACCCGTTATGGTTTGAATGTGATGCCCTACTTCGTGCCCAATAACGTAGGCCTGGGCAAAATCGCCCGGCGCACCGAGCTGTTTGAGCTGACGGAAAAACCCAAGGTCCATATATACTTTTCGATCTCCGGGACAATAGAAAGGACCGGTTGCGGCCCCTTGAAACCCACATGCCGTACTGACGCTTCCTTCAAACCGCACCAGCGTAGGGGCCTGATAAGCACCACCGCGCTGCCGAAACTGCTGCGACCAAACGTCTTCGGTAGAAGCCAGGATTACTTGAACATACTCCCACTCTTCGGCGTTTCTATCCGGCCCTGTCGATTGGGTTTGCGGCCCGCTGACGTTGCTACCGCCGCCAGTCAGCATTTGCAGCAGGCCCAGTGGATTTTGACCAGTAAGTAAAGAGATGATCAGGACGATTATGATCATCCCGCCTGACAGCTTCATTACGCCACGGCCACCACCTCGCCGATGCTCTACGTTTGTGCTTCGTCGCTTACCGCGCCACTGGACCATAAGAATCTCCCTGGATTTCTAGGCAAAATAAAAGAAAATCATGCCAGAAGGAAGATAGTCGAGAAGTGAATAGCTTAAAGTAGATTTCTGCGTGTCAAACTGAGGACAGCGAGCTTGTGTTCTTAGTCAAGGCGCTATCGCCTGGAACCAAAAGATCAGCCGACTTAGCTAGCGCGCTCAGCTGGTTGGGAGGTCGTGCCGGCCTTGCCAAAAGTTTCCGACACTACTTCTTCCGCGCCAACCGCTTCACCCTGCAAAAAGTCTACGCCAAATTCCGTTAGCAGCAATTTATGGGCATTGGTATCAACGCCGTCCGCAATAACTCTAAGGCCCATGCGCTGCGCGTATTCGACTAAGCTTTCCAAGGTGTTTCTATGCGATTGACTGGTGGGTGCAGGGCCAACCCAGCGTTCACCAATTTCCAGATAGTCCAGATACCCAAGCGGGCCAAACAATGCCAGGACTGGGTTACCTGGGGAGCCATTGGTAAGCGAAACCTTGCAACCCATCTGGCGAATTTCGCGCACAAAGAATGTCACGCTGCTCAGATTGCTAATGGCTTCGACCACATCAATGCTGAAGCAGAGCTGCTCTGGAACTAAAGGATGATGATCAATGCCATCGATTACATGCCTGGCAAACAGGCGATTGTCCAGGCTTGATGGCGAAATCGGAATACTCAGACGCGTCGCAAACGGCTGGGACGAGAGCCAGTCTAATCCATCCCTGAATGACCGAATATCCATGTCCAGACCCAAATCCAGACTATAGACCGCTCTGGTAAACTCCTCAGGCGTTACCGACAAATCACCGACATTAGGCTGCAGATGCCAGCTAAACCAGCGGCGACCGGCACTTCTGGCATGCGTAGCAACTACCGCACGCGCGGAATAGCGGATGTGACCGGACTCAATGAAGTCGGTCAGCCCTGCCACTGATCCTAAAAGATTCGTTGTTGCCATGCTTCTTACCAAAAACTTGCTGCTAGTATAGGACTCGTCAACACCTATACTGTGACAAGCGGCCCACTCGCCTATGTCGCGACACGAAAAACTGTAAACTTTGGTAAACAAAGTGTATCGGGACGTTTAGCCCGAGCGCCTGTTCACGTTATTGCATGCTATACGAAACATGCGAAAGGAATCATCAATGAGACACATTTTTGCACTTGCACTGCTTTTTGCCAGCAGCGTGAGCCTGGCCCAGATCCCACGAGCACCCGATCGGCAACAGGGGGAAGGCCCATACCCACAGCTCATCTTGAGAGGCGTTAACGTAGTGGCTGGGACTGGCTCACCGATGCGGGGGCCGATGGATATTGTGATTGAAGGCAACCGCATTGTCAGCGTTACCAGCGTAGGCAGTCCCGGCACCACCATTTCTGAAGATGGTCGACCCAAGGCGGCGCCAAATGCAAAGTCTATTGATCTGCGCGGCCACACGGTAATGCCTGGCTTTATCGACATGCATGGCCATATTGGCGGCAAAGAACAAGGCGTAACCGCAGAGTATGTTTATAAGCTTTGGCTTGCCCACGGCATAACCACTATTCGAGACCCATCCTGTGGTAATGGTTTGGATTGGTGCCTGGAGGAACAACAACGCAGCCAGAACAACGCAATAGCAGCCCCTCGAATTCATGCCTATCCCTATTTTGGCAGCGGCAGCGAAACTCCGATAAGTACGCCCGACGAAGCCCGCAGATGGGTACGGCAGATTGCCAAAGAGGGTGCCCAGGGCATTAAGTTTTTTGGTGCTGCGCCAAAGATCATGCAGGCCGCCCTCGACGAAGCCCAAAAGCAAGGTCTTGGAACTGCGATGCATCACGCGCAGGTGGATGTTTATCGTACCAACGTGTTGGATACCGCGAGCATGGGACTAACTACCATGGAGCACTGGTACGGGCTCCCAGAGGCCATGTTTGAAGACAAGCGGATTCAAGACTACCCGTCTTCTTATAACTACAATGATGAAGCGCATCGTTTTGGGGAAGCTGGCAAGCTTTGGGAACAGACAGCAGAGCCAGGATCGGAGGCTTGGATAGCCACACGCGATCAACTGCTGGAACTTGATTTTACGCTGGACCCCACTTTTACCATTTATGAGGCGACGCGGGATTGGATGCGGGAACGCCGGGCAGAATGGCACGATGACTACACGCATCCCAATTTATGGAAGTTTTTCCAACCTGATCGTAATGCACATGGTTCTTTCTGGTTCGACTGGACCACCAGCGACGAAATTGCCTGGAAGCGCAACTACGCAAAGTGGATGCAGTTTGTTAACGAGTATAAAAATCACGGCGGGCGCGTAACCTCTGGTTCTGACTCAGGATATCTCTACAAGACGTATGGTTTTGGCTATATCCGGGAACTGGAACTTTTGCAGGAAGCCGGATTCCATCCCTTGGAAGTTATTCAGGCAGCCACCTTATCAGGAGCGCAAGCGCTTGGAGTGGAGGATGACTTAGGATCCATCGAAGTCGGCAAACTGGCCGACCTGGTTATTGTGGAGGGTAATCCGCTGGCCAATTTCAAGCTGCTCTATGGTACCGGTCACCTGATGCTGAATCAGGATAACGAACTGGTCCGCGCTGGCGGCGTCAAATATACCGTGAAGGACGGTATAATCTACGATGCCAAAGCGTTATTGGCGGATGTAAAAGCAATTGTTGCCAAGGCTCAGGCAGCCAGCGAGTAATCTGGTGCTTTGCCTACAAGCACACCTAGCTCGCGGATCGCGTGCTCGAAGGAATCCTCCCAGGGATGCCCATAACTGAGCCGAATAAAATCTCTGAACTGATCTCCTGGCGCATTGATTGCGCCGGGTGTGATGCTGATTCCGGCATCCAAAGCAGCTCGAAATACGGCCGTTCCGTCGCGCTTATCTGGGAGTCTAATCCACAGCACAGAACCACCCTTAGGATCAGAAATCTCAGTACCCTGCGGAAAATAATCGCTAACCATGCAGGCCATGCGCTCAGCGTTGCATCGTAAAACCGGGACCAAACGGCGCAGATGACGATCATATTCTCCTGTTGCCAAGAAGTCTGCCAGGGTTAGCTGCTGTAGCAGGCCCGATGAGCAGGATATAGAACGTTTGAGGCGGCTGATACGTTCCCTCCTGTCACCTACGGTTAACCATCCGATACGATAGCCTGGGGCCACGGTCTTTGAGAATGATCCACAACTGAGAACCAGCGGATAGTCGCTCACTAGAATCGAGGGCCGAGGCCTCGTGCCATCGAATAACAGATCTCCGTATACGTCATCTTCCAATAAGGGGATTTGCTTGGGACGCAACAGCTCGATTATGGCGGTGCGTTTCTTCTCCGACCCTTCACTGCCTAACGGGTTATTGAGAATACCCGAGAACATGCACGCTGCGATATCATGCTTGTCCAATACGTTTTTGAGCGAATCCAAACACAGGCCAGTGGCAGGACAAGTATCAATCTGCACCGCCAACATGCCCAGACTTTCAATGAGTTCTAGTAGTCCATGGTAGGTGGGAGATTCCACGGCAATCAGATCGCCTGGCCGGGCAACGGCCATTAACGCTAAGGTCAAAGCCTCTTGGCCACCATTGGTGATGATAATGTCGTCCGGGCTAACCTGACCACCCATCTCCAGGTAACGATAGGCAATCATTCTGCGCAGTGCCAGCTCGCCATTGGTACTGGCATAGTCCAGGCTGCGCGACTGAGTTCGACTCATGATACGCCGCATGGCGCGATGCAGGGCTAGCGTAGCCGGTGCCGCCATGGACGGATTCGCAATACCAAACGGCACCATGTCTTTGCGATGAATACCGTCGTACACCTGCTCCATTAAATTGCAGCACAAAACAGACTGAGGGGCTGCACTGGTTCGAAACATTCGATCTAATCGTGCGATAGAGCGAGACCGCACGAAAAAGCCCGATCTGTCTCGCGCTTCAACTTTGCCAATGCGCTCCAGCTCAATGTAGCCCTGGCGCACCGTGGGCACGCTCATGTCTAACTGATCAGCTAGCCGACGAAGTGACGGCAGTTTGTCTCCTGGTCGCAGCGTACCGTTGGAAATTTGCTCTTCAATCAGCTGTACGATCTGCTGGTAACGATATAAGTCTGGCACAAGCCGGCTCCATCTGTGCAAGTAACATTTATAGAAATTTGTATCTGTTATATATCCAGCATCCGGGTAAAGTCAATGCCCACTGGTACAAAAGAGTGAAGGCCATGACTACAAAAACGACTTTCGAAGGAATTTCAAAACTGCTGTTGCTTGCTGCTGAACGAATAAAAGCCCAGGCGTGGTGTGCAACAGTGAGGCGTCATTGCCGTATGCAGCGGCGCGGTCGGCTTATCGATGCCATCTGGTCAGATGCTGCGGGTACGGCCTGCAATACTAACGGGTGCCAACATTGAGCAACTTGCTGCTTTACGTTCTAGCGGTCGTTGCGTGTGGTAGCACATGGATAGCCATTGATTTTCAGCTGCCCCACGCACCAGTACCAATGTCTCTGGCCATTCGGTTTGCGCTTGCGGCACTGATATTTGGCATCTGGGCCATGTTGCGCAAGGAAAGGCTCCACTATGGCATCAAGCAGCATGGCCAGTTTGTCGTGTTGGGCGCGTTCCTGTTTTGCTTAAACTATCAGGCAACTTACGGGGCGCAGCACTACATTGCGTCTGCGCTAAACGCCATCGTATTTTCTACCATGGTATGGCTAAACATCATCAACGCCCGACTATTTTTTGGCGTTCGAACTAACGGCTCTGTCTGGGCTGCGGCCATTCTGGGAATCACCGGCGTGATATTGCTGTTTGGACCGAGAATCGAAAACCTGTCGTTCAAAGACGCCACTGTACTTGGCGCACTCATGTGCTTTGGTGGGGCGCTTACCGCATCGCTGGGCAACATGATGTCGCAACAGATTCAATCTCAAAAATTGCCGGTTATAGCTACCACGTTTTGGGGCATGCTATACGGCGCAACAGGCAACTTTCTGGTTGCGGCATGGACCGATTCGTTGGTCTGGCCTGCCGCCAGCCTGAGCTACTGGGTATCCATGGCGCATTTGGTTGTGTTTGGTTCGGTGGTCGCGTTCGCCAGCTACCTGGTACTTCTCGGAAGAATCGGCGCACATCGCGCGGGTTACGCGGTGGTCATGTTTCCAGTTGTCGCCATTATCATTTCCATTATTTGGGAAGGCCTCAATATTACTTGGCCACTGGTGCTTGCATCTGTTCTGATACTTACCGGGAATGTTCTCATCATGCGTACAAAGAAACCCAGCACTACGTCAAGCCGCGCTGGTGCGGAACGCCTGCCACAGCACCCAGAGTCCGATCAAGATGAACCCAGAGCCTGCCACAATGCTGAGCTGCCGCTCGCTAACCCACTGAGTAAGTAACGCACCTGCCAACACGCCGATGGCGCAGGCGGCCAGCAGGCCTAAACCAGAAGCAAGAAACACCATCCAACGCTGGCCGGTGTTCTGCGCACTAAATAGCATGGTGGCCAGTTGGGTTTTGTCTCCCAACTCGGCCACAAAGACCGACAGAAAGATCGTAAAAAAGACCTTTAACTCCATTATTATTTTCCCTTTCTCATGTTTTGAGAAGCACACCGTTTCTAATAGCACCATCGCCACCAAGCAGGTCGAAACGATGAGCAAATCAACACAGAATATTATCGGCAAAACCGTAGCCAATGTAATCGCTGTGCCAGGTAAATCTGGCAATGACCGGATCGTCATGCTGAGATTCACCGATGGCACTTACTACGAATTTGTCGCAGAAAAGTCCGTGAAGGCATTCAGCGCATCGGCACAAAGACGCCCGACACCCGCTTTAAACTTGGCCCAACTGAGTATGTTTAATCTGGACGGCAACCTCTGCGCAACTACCTAACATTGCGCAGGCGACATGGATGTCGCAGCTGCACCGGGCCTAACTCCATCGGCCCAGCACTCCTCTGCCCTTACGAGCCCGCCGTCCCCTGACCCGAACCCTGAATAATCAAGCAGCGGTTCGGGTTTTTTTTAACTCTGAAAATTGCGCAGAGCCTGTATCCTTTCAACCAGCGGCGGGTGACTCATAAAGAGACGCTTGAATCCGGTGGATACTCGCCCGCTGATGCCAAATGCCTCTACCGACTCTGGCAATGTGCTGTGTCCATAGGTTTTGCCCAATGCTTCCAGCGCCGCCACCATCTTGTTTGTCCCCGCGAGTTTCGCTGCGCCCTCATCGGCTCGGAACTCTCGTCTCCGAGAAAACCACATGGCAATGATGCTTGCCAATACGCCTAGCACCAACTGCGCCAATATGGAGGCAATCCAAAATCCTGGTCCATAGCCTCGCTCAGTACGAAAGACCACTCGATCGACCAATATCCCTACAAGGCGAGAGAAAAAGATCACGAAAGTGTTCAGCACGCCTTGCAGCATCCCCATCGTTACCATATCGCCGTTGGCCACGTGACTTACTTCGTGAGCAAGCACGGCCTCTACTTCGTCCGCACTCATACCACGCATAAGTCCAGTACTGACCGCAACCAACGCATCATTGCGCTTCATCCCTGTGGCAAACGCATTCATTTCAGGTGCGTCATAGATGGCCACGTCAGGCATACCAATCCCAGCTGCCTTTGCCTGCTGCTCAACTGTTCTTATCAACCACTCTTCCAGGTCATTTTTTGGGCGCTCGATTACTTGCGCCCCAGTCGACTTGAGCGCCATCCATTTGGACATAGCCAATGAGATAAAAGAGCCTATAAAGCCAAATGCAGCAGAGAATATAAGCAGTCCCGTGAGGTTTATTCCCGCGCCCTGCCGCGCCAAGAATTCTTCCAATCCCAACACCTGGAACGCTATGGTTGCAACCAACAGCACAGCAGCATTGGTGATTAGAAACAACAGGATTCGCATCATTGAAGGTATCTCCATATTTCGGCCATCGATGAACGAAAGCCACTTGGTTTTTTCCATATCGCAGGTACACTGCGACGCTTTCTAAGCAAAAATTAGCACTCTATGGTTGGCGATTTTGTCAAAGGCGCGCGTTTTTTCCTCGCGGGCCTAAAAAATGTCATGCGCTCGGAAACGAGAAAATTCGTCATGATTCCGCTGCTGATCAACGTTGCGATCTTTGCCGGCTTGTTCTGGCTAGGCTTTGACCTCGTGGATTCCGCGCTGACGCAGCTCATACCCGAGAGCTGGGGTTGGGTGGCCTACATCATTTGGCCCATAGCAATCATCGCTGCGCTGGTGATTTGTTTTTACACGTTCACCCTATTGGCGAATCTCATTGGCTCGCCATTCAATGAACGGCTAAGCCAGGTTGTAGCAGAGATAGACGGTCTACCCTTTCCGGACGTACCGGATACCGGGCTGTTAACTGGTGTCGGAAACGCAATGGCGGGGGAAGTGCGCAAGTGGCTATACTTTTTATCCTTCTTGCTGCCTATTGGAGTTGTCTGGCTGGTGCCTATAGTCAATATCCTGGCGGCACCGCTGTGGATCGTTGCTGGCGCATGGATGCTTGGCTTCGAATACAGTGACTATCCCATGAGCAACAGCGGGTATAAGTTTGCAGATAAGAGGGGGTGGGCGCGTCAGAATAAGGCTAAAGTGCTTGGGTTTGGCTTTGCTTGTTTAGGCGCTACGATGATTCCCATCTTGAATTTCTTCGTTATGCCAAGTGCCGTGATCGGAGCTTCATTACTGTGGAATGACGCAAGGCGCGAGGGCCTCGCGTGACCGAGGACCAAGACGGCAATCCTTATCGAGGCCGCTTTGCACCATCCCCTACTGGTCCCCTGCATTTTGGGTCACTGGTAGCAGCAGTGGCCAGTTTTGCGGATGCCCAAGCACACGACGGCGTATGGCTTATCCGCATTGAAGATATCGACCGCCCTCGCGAGGTACCCGGAGCCGCCCAGCAGCAAATAGAAACACTGGAAAAGCTGGGCATGCAAAGTGATGAGCCCATCTGGAAGCAATGTGATCGAGATGATGCTTATCAAATAGCCATGCAGCGACTGCTGGACAACAATC
This sequence comes from uncultured Gammaproteobacteria bacterium, assembly GCA_964630895.1. Lineage (GTDB taxonomy): Bacteria > Pseudomonadota > Gammaproteobacteria > Xanthomonadales > SZUA-38 > CAZVYE01. Next base: position 58,985 of record CAZVYE010000002.1, read on the forward strand.
TGGCCTTTCCTTGTGGCTGCACGCGCAAGGATCTGGGCTATGACGGTGTCTACCCAGGGACCTGTGCCAACGGGATCCCTGCGGGAAAGAAAGCGCGTAGCGTCCGGGCTCACGTGGGGAACGTGACGATCTCATACGCTGATCGCATTCAAGGTGAGATAACTATTAACCTGGAGAGGGAATGCGGCCCCTTCGTAATACGACGGGCGGATAATCTGTTTGCCTACCAACTGGCCGTAGTCATCGACGATGCAGAACAGGGCATCACACATATAGTTCGCGGTGCCGACCTGATCGATTCCACACCGCGTCAGATTCACTTACAAAATGCCCTTGGCCTGCCCACACCCTGCTATGCTCACGTTCCGGTGGTTACCGATGACAAAGGCCGCAAACTAAGCAAGAGCCACCGAGATCTCCCGGTTGACCTCTCTACCCCAGTGGCAACACTCTCCCGGGCCTGGAGCTTCTTAGGGCAAACACCGATCACTGCCAACTCAATAGGTGATTTTTGGCAACAGGCAGCGCAGCGATGGTCTATCCAGAATGTACCCGCCCAGCAGCCGCATGCGGTCCAGATACCGGGTCTTCAATAACGCCCTCAGCGTCTTTAGCTCGGCGATTTAATCCAAACACGCCTTTAATATCATCCAGTATGTGATACAGCACAGGGATAAGGAACAGTGTAATCACCGTGGCAAACAAAATGCCAAATGCCAGGCTGGCCGCCATGGGGATGACAATTTGCGCCTGTAAGCTGGTTTCGAAAAATACGATGGGCACTAGCCCTAAGAAAGTCGTCAGGGATGTCAGCAATATCGCGCGAAAACGCGACTGAGCGCCTTCCATAACAGCGTGTTTTAGTGGCAAACCTTTCCTACGGGCGCGATTTACAAAGTCCACCAAAATAAGGCTGTCATTCACCACCACGCCCGACAGGGCAATGATGCCGAAGAAAGAAAGCATGCTGACTGGCAAATCTAAAATAATGTGTCCAGCAATTGCGCCAGTCACCCCAAATGGAATCACCGCCATTATGAGCAGTGGCTGCGCATATGACTTAAGTGGAATGGCCATCAGCGCGTAAATCAAAAACAACGCCAAGAGCGTACCTGTCAATAGCGCACTTCCTACCCGCTGCTGCTCCGCCGAACCGCCGTCAATGCGAGCCTCTACCGTCGGAAAGTCCTGCAGCAGTTGCGGTAAAAAGTCGTTACGTATCTCGCGATTGATCGGGCCGGGATCAATCCTGTCTTTATCCACCTCGCCAGTAACGCTAACCGCACGCTGTCGGTCGAATCGTCTAATCACTGTGGGGCTCTGCACATACTCTACTTTCGCAACGGACGAGAACGGTACTGATTCGCCAGAAGGGGTCCGTACGCGCATATTCTCCAGATTACCGATTGAGGCGCGCTCCGACTCTGGATAGCGCACCATTACCTTGACTTCGTCGGCGCCTCGCTGAATGCGTTGCACTTCTTCTCCGTAAAAGCCTTGTCGCACCTGGCGGGCCAAATCTTGTAATGACAATCCCAAAACCTGGGCTTCCGGGCGCAGGTCAAGCTTTAGCTCGCGAGCACCGCCCTCAATAGAGTTTCGAATATCGTAAACGCCATCGAATTCACGAACTTTCGCTTCCAACCTCGCCGCAGCCTCTCCCAACTGCTCTACATCATCACCCACTAACTGAAAGGCAATGGACGGGCCGCCACCGGGACCGCCGACGCCCTGGAAACTAAGCTGCCGGGCTCCGGGAATTACGCCGATCTTGTCGCGCCATAAGTCTTCAATCTCTTCGGCTTCCGCTACGGCCGCTTCGCCCTTAACCAATTCGACAATCATTTGGCCACTGGTGTCACTATTCAGGAAGGCGTAGCTGGTATCTACTACGCTTCCAGGCTCCAATCCGTTGGCTCGGCTCACTTCCGCATCTACGGCCATCAGGGACTGCTGCAACCAATTCATTATGCGCTCAGTTTCCTCCGGTGGTGTGCCTTCGTTCATTTCAAGCTGAGCTTGTAAATAGTCCGCTGAAAAGTCGGGGAAGAATACAACCCGTACGAAGCTAGTTGCCAGCAGCGTAGTAATCAAAAGTAACCCAGCCAGGAATAACGATAAAGTTGTGTAGCGATACTCCAGCGCCTTCTCTAAAACAGGTTTGTAGCGGTCCCGGACAAAATGTCGAAGTCCTTCGCTAAACCATCGTTGAAATCCCACCAGCTTACGTGAAAGCCCTTGGAAGCTATTGCTGGGCTCCTGCATGTCGCGATAGCGCTTTAGCTTCATATGCACCAAATGCGCAGGCAAGATGAGTTTTGACTCGACTATTGAAAATGCCAAGCACAAGATAACGACCCAGCCAATGGCCTCGAAAAATGCGCCGGAGACACCACCTACCATGAGAATCGGCAGAAACGCCGCTGCGGTAGTAAGCACGCCAAACGTGGCCGGCATAGCTACATCGAGGACCCCGCTAATCACTGACTCTTTGGAATGACCGTCACGGCGGATGCTCGTATACGCACTTTCCCCGATGACAATTGCGTCATCAACGACTATCCCAAGAACCAATATGAATCCAAAGAGACTGAGCATATTGACTGACACGCCAACAGTAGGCATCAAAAACATTGCGCCCAAGAACGCGACAGGCAACCCCACCATGACCCAAAAGGCCAGCTTAAACCGCAAGAACAACGCCAGAATGGCGAATACCAGTAGTGCCCCGCCAGCCAGGTTCTCCAGCATCATGTCCAGACGATCTTTGAGATAAAAACTCACATCAGCCCAGTGCTCAATGCCGATTCCAGCGGGCAAGCTTTTCTGTTTCTCTGCAACATACTTGCGCACGGCCTCAGAGATTTTCAGCTCGCTTTGTGAACCAACGGACAATACGCGGATCGCGATAGACTCTTGACCGTTGTGCTGCGCATATCGAGGAATCTCGGCAAAGCCGTCCTCTACATTGGTCACATCGCTTAGAAATACCTTCGAGCCGTCCGGATTGGTGCGAACCACGATCTGCGCAAAATCCTGTCCGCGATAGGCTTGGCCTGCAGTGCGCAACAGAATGCTACCGCCACGGGTGTCTATGGAACCGCCAGGAAGGTCAAGAGAGTTTCGACGAACTGCATTGGCCACTTCGTCAAAAGTCAGATTGTATTTCTCCAATCCTACTTCGGATACTTCGATGCTTATCTCGTATGGCCGTCCACCGAGAACTTCAGCACGGGTAACCCCTGGTAGCGCCACAATCTCATCTCGCGCCGTTTGCGCAAACTCTTTCAGGGTCCGCTCGTCAACATCACCAAATACCGATATCCACATGACGGGCTGCTCGAACTGCTGGCGTGAGACCACCGGCGTCTCGGTCAGTTCGGGAAACGTCGCAATCCCATCGATACGAACCTTCACCTCATCCATGACCGTATCTACGTCGTAGTCCGGATTGACTTCCAGGCTAAGTCTCCCCAACCCTTCTCGAGCGGTGCAAGTAATCTCTTCTAAACCCTGGATTGCCTGTACTGCTTCTTCGACTTTGATGCAGACGCCTTCTTCCACATCCTCGGGCGCCGCGCCCAGGTAAGGCACACTTACGCTGATGACGTTAGTTTCGACCGTCGGCTGAATTTCTTTCTTGATAGTGAGCGCGGTATAGAAACCACCTAGCAGAAGCAGCACCATCAGAAGATTTGCGGCTACGTGGTTTTCGGCGAACCACGCAATGATCGACTTGTACCAATTCATATTCATAGCGACTCGTCCGATGTCACGCTTGCGACTTCTTCTCCTTCCTCAGCCTCTGCTGGCTCGTCGATATCGGCTTCGCTCTCAGAAGCTTCTTGGGCAGAATCAACGGGGTTATCGGAATCGGTTTCCGTAGTTTGTGCAATGGCACTGCTGTCATCTTGAGCACTCATTTCCCCTTGCCGGGTTACCCGAAGCTTGGTCCCGGGGATTGGAGTCGCTACCGCGGTTGTAATCACCCGCTCGCCTGGCTTCAAGCCGGCCTGAACGTAGGCAGATTCTATGTCGCTGCGCAGCACATCAACATTGCGCACCTCCAACTCGTTTGCGTCGTTCATCACTAGCACTTGGTCCGCACCGCGCAACACGTGACGAGGTAGGGCAATCAAGGAATCTGCGCTTATACCTCCAATCTGAGCAGTGACATAGCTGCCCAAAGGCAGTGCGTCTTCCTTGTTCGATGCGGAAAGTCGATATGGATCCTCCAGTCTGGCCACGGCGTAGACCTGTCGCGTACTGGATTCCAAAATGCCTTCGGTGCGATTAATTACCGCGTCCCGCTCAATAATTTTGTTGCCAACTTGTGCCCGCAGTCGCACTGGAACTTGCCGATCCGCAGATGCGCCTACCTCAGGCAAATTTACAAA
>CAZVYE010000003.1:0-19780 GCA_964630895.1 uncultured Gammaproteobacteria bacterium
CCATTTTTTATTCCCTTGTTAGAGTTCTTACGATAAGCGCGCGTAGCGAATACTATTGAAACCTGCTGAGCGTCAATTGTCGCCCAGACTGCGGAAAGCGTCCCAGGCTGAGAAGGCACTGCGCGTTTCAGCAAGGGGCAGGCCGTCTTGCGGTGGGTTGCCGATTGCAGCCGGAAGTTGTCTGGCGAATTCCGCAATCATCTGGGCAAAAGGATCTACCAAATCTAAGTGCATCAAATCAATTGCGCCCTTGGCCCGGTTGTTTACGTCCATGGGCATCGCAGCCCAGGCAATATCGCCCTCCTCACGACCCGTCAAGCTCAGATGGCTGGAGATTAGGACAGGAAATGCCAGAACAATAGACGGAATGCCCTGAGTAGTTGCTGGCGCCCCGTGGACGGCCGCCCGTGCTGAGTGGCTCGCCCGCTGTGCTGCTGCTAATGGCGCAGATCTTGGGTTAGACAAATCCAGGCCCGTCACCTGCACTCGAGGTGACTCTATAAGGCTGAACTCGGCTTGTTTCACTGCCGCCGGCAGCACGCGGTTGGCCAGCCTGTTCCCAACAGGTGCGGCGCTAACCGTTTGCGCGCCTTCCGGTGCAATTAACTGGGTCGCGACGCCATCGCCCGTATACGCAATATGCCAGGAAACGTTAAGGCTGGCCCAGGAAAGCTGCACGTGGGCGGTAGCTACGAGTTCTATCCAGCGAATTTGGTGGGTCAATGGGCACAGAAAGGTTGCGCCCATATTGCACTCTAGATTGCTTTCAGTCAGTACGCTGGCGAGGTGAGTGATAGACGGAGGCAGGTTGCTGGCCTTGGGTGCCGCGGAATGATCGTTTTCCATATTAAAACGCTCGCTGGGTTACCAGAAAGTTAGCACGGATGCTTGCCTTGACTCAATTGGAGCTATCAATAAGGGAAGTTTGGGCTAATGATTGCTGTAGCTTGGGAACAATCTCTTGCAACTGGGCCAAATCTTCTTGTTTGAGCGTTTCCAGCATTGAGACCAGATGCGCCAACCTTCGGCTACGAGCCTCTTCCATGGTTTGTCTACCCTCGCGGGTTGCCAGTGCATAAACAACGCGTCGATCGCGCTTGTCTCTGGCGCGCCGCACCATGCCGGCCTTCTCAAGATAGTCTACCGTGCGCGACATAGTTGGCGTGGACACTTGCTCCATGCGAGCCAGCTCGCTCAAAGTTTTTGGGCCAGCGAATACCAATACAGATAGCGCCGAAAGCTGGGCTGTTGGTAGCTGGCTTTCCAGGTCCGCTACGCGAAGTCCGCGCAATAAAAGGAGGCAGTACTGATGTAATTCCTGGGCAAGCTGACGGGTGGCTGCTTGTTTCATTAATCTATAATACTTATAGTAGCTAATAATTAGCATAGCGAAGTATATGGCAAATGGAAAATTTTGAGCAGTTGCTACAAGAAGGCGATGAAGCGGCCGTGTTGGAGGCGATCGCAAATAACAGCGTGCAATCCGATTGGCGTAATGGATTTGGCCTGTCGGCAATTCGGGTAGCGGGTGATAGCGGCAATGTCGATCTCGCCAAAATGCTGGCTGGTAAGGGGTGGGTGCGTGATCCCCACGACTATGTTGTGGTCGATGACGCAGAGTCCCTATTTGCAGGGGTTGAACAAGAAGACTTTTCCGCGGATCACACAAGCCCCGACGGTTGGCCGCTAGCCCATCTGGCCGGATTTTATGGCAGACACAGCCTGCTAAAGGGCCTCGTGGCAATCGGCAGTGATGTTAATGCAAAGTCGTCTAACGCTGTGGCAAATACTGCGTTAGGGGCAACTATTGCGGGTTCGTGCGATCGAGGCGTGGTGGCTTTGCTAATAGAGGAAGGCGCTGACGTCAATCTCGCAGGTGCTCAAGGCATTACGCCACTGCATCTAGCAGCCGCCAGAGGCAACCAGGAAGTATGCGAGCTTTTGTTACGGGCCGGCGCAAAAAACGTACCCATGGAAGGTGGATTAGATGCTGTGGCTTTGGCGAAGCAACGGGAACATCCAGAGCTGGCTGAGTGGCTGGAATCGGAGCTAGGCTAACAGACATCATTCAGGGCTTGATTGTTGGCGTAAAAAACAAGTTCCGGTAAGGTTTAGCTCAATCGAATATTAGGAAACGTGCATGGACCTGGTAAAGGCGCAGCGGTTTATCGATCAAAAATGGGGCGACGAGATCGTCCCTAATCTTGTTGAATACATCAAAATTCCGAATAAGTCTCCGCACTTTGACGCAGATTGGGCCAAGCACGGCTATATGGAAGACGCTGTAGATCTGATCGCAGGTTGGTGTAAGAAGCAGCCGATATCGGGTATGACCGTTGAGGTGGTCAGGCTAGAGGGAAGGACACCTCTTATTTTTATTGAAATACCCGGTGATGGGGATGACGAGATACTGCTGTACGGCCATTTAGACAAGCAGCCGGAGATGACGGGCTGGGACCCAGATCTCGGTCCGTGGAAGCCGGTGATGAAAGGTCCGCGGTTGTATGGTAGAGGCGGAGCTGATGACGGTTACGCAGCATTCGCATCGCTGACCGCCATCATGGCACTGCAGGAGCAGGGCATTCCTTTCGCAAGATGCGTTGTCATTATTGAAGCGTGTGAGGAAAGTGGCAGCTACGATTTACCACCGTACATAGATCACCTACGCGATCGCATTGGTACACCAAGCCTGGTCGTTTGTCTGGATTCTGGTGCTGGAAACTACGACCAGCTCTGGATGACTACTAATCTGCGCGGTATGGCCAGTGGCACTCTGCGTGTGGATATACTGGACGAAGGTGTGCATTCTGGCCTTGCCAGTGGTCTGGTGCCCTCCAGCTTTCGCATTGCGCGTCAGATCATTGAACGACTTGAGTGCGCTGAATCCGGAAGAATAAGGCCCGACCAGTTGCACGTGGAAATTCCGGAGCAGCGCAAACAGCAGATGCAGCGGGTTGCTGACGTGCTGGGTGCAGAGATTGCTCAGGCATTTCCATTTGTGGCAGGCGCCCACCCCATGCGCGAAACCCCTTACGAACAATTGCTTAGCCGCAACTGGGAGCCTGCACTGTCGGTTACAGGTGCTGGCGGCATGCCAGCAATTGAGGATGCGGGCAATGTGCTGCGACCCGGTACCGCGCTCAAACTCTCCATGCGCCTGCCACCTACGCTAGATGCAGATGCAGCCACCCAATTTATAGAAGAATTATTGACCGAAAACCCTCCCTATGGCGCCAAAGTGTCTTTCACAGCAGATCAATCCGGGTCCGGATGGGACGCGCCACCCTTATCTACTTGGTTGGAGCAGTCCGCCAATGACGCGTCGCAGTCAGTCTATGGGGCGGACGCAATGTACATGGGGGAGGGCGGTACGATCCCGTTTATGGGGATGCTGGGCGAACAATTTCCACAGGCGCAATTCATGATCACTGGTGTTCTGGGGCCCCATTCCAACGCCCATGGTCCGAATGAGTTTTTACACGTGCCATTTGCTCAAAAGCTTACAAGCTGCGTTTCGTTAGTGCTGCGCGACCACTATGTGAGAAATACCTAGGCTCGTCGAACAGAGGCAAGAGTACAAAAGCGGCCTTAAAAATGTAGGAATTCTATTCCTGTTCTGCGAATCGCATGGAAAGGTCAACCGCCCTGACGTGCTTGGTCAGGGCGCCGACGGAAATATAGTGGACGCCCGTCAACGCAACCTTTCTAATGGTGTCGAGCTCAAGTCCTCCTGAGGCTTCAAGCTCGATATCGTCGCCAAACTTTTGTACCGCCTCAGCCATGTCATCCAGGCTAAAGTTGTCCAGCATGACTCGATCTGCCCCGGCTGCCACAGCGGTTGCAACCTGTTCCATGTTTTCCGCTTCAATCTCCAGCAAACAATCCGATTGCTTCGCCCGCGCAGTTTGCACTGCTGCCTGAATGCCGCCACAGGCATGAATGTGATTTTCTTTGATTAGATAGGCATCGAAGAGGCCAATTCGATGATTGTAGCCACCTCCGCAGCGCACCGCGTATTTCTGCGCTAAGCGCAGGCCAGGTATGGTCTTGCGTGTGTCCAATATGCGAGCGGGGGTGCCGTCTACTGCCGCCACGTACTGTCGGGTTCGTGTGGCAACGCCAGACAGCGTCTGTAAAAAGTTCAGAGCGGTACGTTCCCCTGTGAGAATGCTTCGCGCCTGACCATGTGCATAGAACAATGTCTGGTTTGCCTGCACGTCTTGTCCGTCCTGAACTTGCCAATCGACTTCGATATTTGGATCCAGTTGCGCGAATACCTCGTTCACCCAGGCAGCACCCGCAATGACCGCTGGCTCGCGGGTAATAACCCTGACGCGAATGTGCTGGGATTCTGGGACTAGATTGGCAGTAAGATCACCGGGTCCGACATCTTCCTTTAGTGCCGCGGCTACATCGGCTGTTATCTCTGCCGAATCAGGAAGATTCATCTTTGCCTTGGCTACTCTTCTTATTTTCAGGGGCTCTGAATAAAGGAATGCGTTCCAGTTTTAGAACTTCACCATTGCGCATGCCTGTGCGCAATTCGTCTAGTTTCAGGTCGGCTACCTTCACGCCCGAGTCTTCCACAAAGAGGCATCGGCCGCTGCCAGGCGTTATCCAGGATAACTTGGCGCGCCGGCGCGAGCCGTCGTCAGATAGAAACTCAAACCAGTCTCCTGGTGCTAAATTGCTAATTATCTGATCTACCAGGTCAATGCCCTTGGCATCCACCGGTGCGACGGCCTCAAATCGCTGAAGCTGCTCTAAGCGTGGTCTGTTAGTCGGGGACGGTAAGTGCAGCAGGTGGCGAAACGCTGGATCAACCCGTGCCTTAATCAGTTGGTAAATTGTGTCCAAATGGGCGGCAATACTGGATTTAGAGCATGCAACGGTCTCTAAACCGCGGCCCAGTTTTTCAGCCATATGAGGCAACATGGATTGCAGTCTTGCAACGTCGGCAGTTGAAGACTTCTTCTGCACCGCCCAGATAAGATCACCTAAGAAGTGGCAGGCATCTGCCCATTCCTGACTCTGTTCACTGTGCCTGAGCAGCACGATCTGCATATAGTTGGTCCAGGGGCCGCGCACCAACTCAGAGATAGTCGCTGGCAGAGGATGACCTTCACACATCTGACTGACCACACTGGTGGCAGTGCTCTTGGCCTGTGCAATGCGATCTTCAGCTCCTTTAGGCTTGGATCGTGACGATGGCGTAACCATTTCTTCGCTTTCTTGACGCAATTCTTCCAACCATTTCTTATACCATCGCCCCAGCTTAATGCAGTCATGTCGCTTGAGAACCTGGCAGCACACTGACTGAGTCGTATCATCTAATTCTATGCTGTTGAGCCAGTGGTACAGTGCCTGCACCACAGAATCGGGGCCAACGGCTCGCACGGTAACGCCATTGCGCAAGGCAACTTTACGTAACAGGGCAAAGTTTTTGCCATAGGCTCCTCTTAGCGCAGTAGCCAGGTGTTCCCAAACAGCAGGCATGTTGGTCGACTGCAGCTGCTCCAGGCCGACCAACAAATGTTGTTTTGCGTTTCCGGCCAGGTCGCCCCGGTTTTTGCGTAGGGTTCGGACCGCATTGAATACGGTTTTTTGGGTTGCATCGCTGTCGCTGGAATCAAATAAGGCTTCTTCAATACGGGTCAGTAGCTGGCTCGCATGTTGTGCGACATACGATGCATATTGGCTCGCATAACGCTGCTCTAATTGCGACAGAGTGTCAGGGCTGGACTCTGAAACGATACTGTTCAATTAATTTCCCCTGTATTCATTTACCTGCACGTGCGCCGCTGGGCAAAGGGCCTGAGGCAAACAGCCTGTTAAAAGTGCTATCGACCATCTCTGTGGTCGCTAGCTGGAAAAAAAACCATGATCAAACTGGGTGCTACCAATGCCGCGTTCCGGTAGCAACACTGGAATTTCGTCCTCCAGCAAATACACCACTTTGCGATCTTCAGTGATCAGAGCCGATTCCGCTGGGTGTTCTACCAAGGTGCCATCCACGTATTGCACTTCCCCGCTGGCAATCTTTTCATTGAGCTTGCGCACAAAACCACTGGTCAATGTAACCAACGGTGTGTTGCTCACTGGACAGCACAACATATCTAGTAAACGGCGATCCATAGACTTTTGCTTTTGAGTCTCTAAAACCGACAATCATACGCGCGATTGCGCAAGGTATCGACTATCTAAGAAGCGTTCTGTGAACCAAGCCGCGACCTGGTTTGAAAATTGCTTAAACATGGGGCAAATGAATGCGGTGACGCTAACGGTCAAGTGACGTTACAATGTGTCTATGGAACCTTTAATTGGAATTGTCATGGGCTCGCAATCAGATTGGAGCACCATGGAACACGCATATAACACGCTGGCGGATTTAAAAGTGCCCTGTGAGGTGCGTATCGTGTCGGCGCATCGAACGCCAGACTTACTGTTTGAATACGCTGACCGCGCACGCTCCAGGGGCCTCAGAGCCATTATCGCGGGTGCTGGCGGTGCTGCTCATTTACCGGGCATGCTAGCTGCCAAGACGCCTGTGCCGGTATTGGGTGTGCCGGTGGAGTCGAAGGCATTGAAGGGCATGGACTCGCTTCTTTCTATTGTGCAGATGCCTGCGGGCATTCCGGTTGCGACCTTTGCCATTGGTAGACCCGGTGCAGTGAATGCGGCGTTGTTCGCTGCAGCAATGTTGGCACCAGAGGATGCAGGAATTGGCTCTCGACTGGATCGATTTAGATCTGAACAGACCAATCGCGTGTTGGATAATCCGGACCCGAGAGACAAATCATGAAAATTGGAATTTTAGGCGGAGGACAACTCGCCAGAATGTTAGCGCTCGCGGGTTACCCGCTTGGGCAGCAATTTATCTTTCTAGATCCCGCTGAAGATGCATGCGCCGGTGAACTTGGTGAGCACATTTGCGCTGAGTTTGACGATCAGAGTGCGCTGGACGAACTGGCCGAGAAGGCCGATATTGTGACTCTGGACTTCGAAAATGTGCCAGTAGCCACGGTGGAATACCTGCAAAAAAGCGTGCCGGTGTTGCCGGGATCCAGAGCGCTGGAAGTGGCTCAGGATCGGGTTATAGAGAAGAATTTCCTATCCAGCCTGGGTATTCCCTGCTCACTATATGCGCCTATCGATAGCTTTGACGATTTAGAACGTGCAGCGAATGAAATTGCCCTGCCAGCGGTGCTTAAAACGCGTCGCATGGGATATGACGGCAAAGGCCAGCGCGTGTTGCAGTCATCCGAGGACTTAGGTGACGCCTGGGCCGATCTGGGAGGCCAACCACTGATTCTAGAAAAGTTTGTCGAGTTTCGGCGCGAGTTGTCAATTATTGCTGCGCGCAGTACCACCGGCGATATTGCGTATTATCCGCTGACGGAAAATCGTCATAAGAACGGGATTTTGGTTACGAGTTTTGCGCCAGCTGTGGCCAACACTGTATTAGAGCAGGCGGAAGACTACGCCCGTAAGGTATTGGAATCACTAGACTATTACGGCGTTCTCGCAATCGAGTTTTTTGATGTTGGGGATCGGCTTATCGCCAATGAAATGGCGCCGCGCGTGCATAACTCAGGCCACTGGACAATCGATGGGGCGGTCACGTCGCAGTTTGAAAATCACCTGCGTGCCATTATGGGTTGGCCACTGGGTTCTACCGACGCCTATGGGGCTTCTGCAATGATGAACTGGATTGGAGCCATGCCGGATCCGTCCAATGCGCTAGCCTATCCCGACGCAAAGTGGCATGACTATGGCAAAAAACCACGTGCCGGCCGCAAGGTAGGGCACGTCAATATTCGAGCAGAAGACATCGTCAAGTTACAGTCTGAGCTGGCGAAGTTTGCAATGGCGCTGGGTGATCAATTCCAGGCATCCGGGGCAGGCGCGTTTAAGACAGATCGTACCAATTAATCTAGGCTCCTCTCGAAGTAGCTAGCGAGAGTTTCTACCCGAATGTTGAATGAATCAGACTATTCCTACAAGACGCATGGAGCTTAGCCGACTGGCGACCTTGCGTTTGCAGGGCTAGAATGATTCGCACATAGTGTCTGAGGGTGAAGCGCGCCCAGCTGATTGTCAGTTTCAGTATAGACTTGCAGCGAGCGCCAGATGAGAGGTTTCCTTCCTGACAACGAGTATGTTCGGTTTGAATAGAGGAAAAAGGGTATGAAGAGCTTTACAAAATTATTAGCGTTAATTCTAGCGGGTCTAATGGCGAGTGCTGCTACAGCAGCCGACAAGCCGACTATTGGCGTAATCGAATTTAAGAACCAGTCCGGTGCGGGCTGGTGGCGTGGCGGGGTAGGCTGGGAGTTGGCTGGTATGCTCAGCAACGAACTGGCATCTACCAAGGCGTTCCGTGTGGTCGAGCGCAGTCAACTGCAGGCTGTTATGGAAGAGCAGAACCTTGGCATGTCTGGACGCGTTCAGGCCGGTACTGGAGCACAAATCGGCAAATTGGCAGGTGCACAGTATTTGATAGCTGGCACGGTCACCGCGTATGAAGAAAGCACCGCAAATTCAGGCGGTGGTATAAGTTACGGTGGCTTTTCGGTCGGTGGTAAGAAGTCCGAAGCCTATCTGGCGGTAGACCTTCGCGTGATCAATGCGAACACCGGCGAAATTGAATATGTCCGAACCATTGAAGGTCGCAGCAAGGGCGGCGGTATTCGCCTGGGTGCATATCGCGGTGGTTTCGGTGGCTCGTTGAGCAATGAGAAGAAAACGCCTGCGGGTAAGGCAATCCGGGCTGCGCTGATTGAGATAAGCGGCTACCTGGAGTGCGCGATGGTAAAACAAAACCGTTGCATGAAAGAATACGACGAAAAAGAAGAGCGTCGTCGCGAATCTGCAAGTGGAGCGCTAGATCTAGACTAGTTCTCAAACGACAGGTAACTGAGAAAAAACCCGGCCATTGCCGGGTTTTTTTTGTAATTTGAATTATCTGGTTTCGCTGCTTTGCCAATTGATCAGGCGTCGTACATCCTGCAGTGATATCCCCTTCGTGTAGCGCAGCCTGCTTTCCGGTACAAAATTTTCTTCTTCAACCTCTTCCATGTAGCTATCCTCTAGTAGCTTTGCGGATTCTTCATATGGAATGTCAGATCGATATATAAATGCAGCGGGATCAGCAAATTCAAATGATTGCTCGACGGCCGTGTCTGGGAGTTGGATGCCTTCAATGGGGGCTCGAACCACATATGATGACTCGGAGGTAATGAGCACCGGTATCATGCAGCCGGGCAAGCGACCTTTATATGTTTCGTCTTTGACGTGACGCAAAAACGCTAGAAATCGCTGCCCTTCAAACTCAAACGCACCTACTTCAGGGTAATAGCACGCTTCGTCCCGGAGTCCCTCTTCGGTGACTTCTATGATGTCGCCCCGACTCGCGCCTTTATATGGAATAAGCACCTTGAGCAGTGCCCAGCCTTTGGTTGGTACGGTTCTGGTTTTTTCGTAATCTGTCTCTTCAACACGAACAACAGCGATAAAATCAGCGCGTTCTGCCAGATCGGCCAAAGTGCGAACCTTGGTGTCTGGTTTATTGCTCGGTTGTGTTTCCTGGGCCAAGCCGGGAATGCTGATTGCAAGGCCAAGGATCAAAGTAATACAGGCTTTCTTATTCATTCATTTCTCAGTTTGTGCAACTACCCCCTCCTAGAACGCAGAACTTGGCACAATGGGGGTGATTGAGTTTCACTATTTTTTGCGCTTCGGCCAGTGTATGCCCTAACTCAAATCGCGCATCGTAAGGCAGCAGCGTGCAGGCAACCACAGTGGGTCGCGCAGCGCCTTTGCGTTTGACGATCATGCGTGAATTGGAACACATGATGTCTTTGGGTGATTTATCCAGAATTGACCAACACTTGGTGGTGATTTCCGGGACTTCGGCTGTTTCGTCCATTTCAGGAAACAAGACCAGGTTTGCTGGATCATATGCATCAATATCGACTTGATGCTTACGAAATAGTTCCGCAAAGCCTCGGCGCATTTCGCCGTCAGATTCGCCCCAGTAAGTCCGGCCAGCAGCGCTGATATTGAAGCCTGCTTCGGACAGCCACGCAAGTCCTGACATCATTGGTTTCCATGACCGAGGCCCCCGTTCGGTCTGATGCTGGTCGGCGCGATAATGGTCTATGGAAACCCGGATTTCAAGCAGAGAGCCAAATCGCCGCAGTGCCAACAACTGCTCGCTAATCTTCATCATTGGCCGCATCGCGTTAGTGAGTAACAACACTTTAAACCCACGGTTTAGCGCTGTTTCAAGGATGGCCGGTAAATCCGGGTTCATGCAAGGTTCGCCACCAGTCAGGCCGATTTCCTGCGTCCCCAACGATAAGCCCTGGATTTCGTCCAAATATGCGCTGACTTCCGCCACGGTAAGGTAAACGAGACGATCATTAGACGGGCTGGATTCAATATAGCAGTTAGCGCAGGTCAGATTGCACAGAGTCCCGGTATTGAACCACAGCGTTTCGAGTTTGCGTAACGCCACGCTGGCTCGGAGGCTGCCATCTGCAGTAACGTCGGGATTTTCGAACTTGGCGGGTAAGTTGCCGTGCTCAGTTTCGATTTGGGTCTGGCTGTCGGTCACGATTTGATCCTGTTTGGTGTCCCCATAGGACCAGCCGACGGAGACTCACATTACAGAGTCTCCACCAAAGTTATCTTGCGTATCTGTTTTGTTACGCGACTCTTGAACGGCGACCGGTTCGCTCGGCGTGTTTTTCTGCCAGTTCGATAGTGCGCTTCAGCGTGCGCGAGATACCAATGAGTTCGCGTTTTGTGGCTTCAGAAATGCCGTCATCTTTGTGTCGCATATCCGCATAAGTTGCTGCGAGAAAATTGCCCATGCCACAAAGTCGAACTTCTGGATTGGTGGATTTCAGACGTTGCTTGATCTGTTCTCCATCACTGCCCAACGAAAGTGAGCAGGCTTGCGGATCTGCGTCGATAGCTTGGAAATCTTTTACCACGGTTTGCGCCAGACGAATTCTCTGCGACGCTTTGAGTTCTTTGATGCGCTTTCGTATGGATTTGCACTCTTGAAGAGTCGAAAGCGCCTTGGCCTTAGCCGATACGGCCTGCATCCATTTCATTAGTCTTCCTCCAGTACCGCAAGTCATCGCCTTGCGTAGATCTACCCTCACTGACACCCCGGTGGAAGGGTGCTATTTATTGTGACTCGTAAGGTGGAGTTACGAGCCACTGTATTATGCATTAACTATATAACAATTTTCGTTAACTTGGTCACTTTATATCGCGATCCGTTGCAAGCAGCGTACTCTTAGTCTTCAACCAACTCCAGAGCGCCTGACAGTGCCAATGGATTCACCCATTTTTACCCTGGCGGTGGCTTCGACTTTTGGTAACCACTGCATGGCGTCTTCTTCAAACAACAATATTACGGTGGAGCCCATGTTAAAGCGGCCCATTTCTTGCCCTTTGGTAAGTGTAGGCGGCTCCTCAGGGTAGTCGTTGATGCGGCGCTTCCACGCTGGAGGTACAGGGCCAGACCAGACGGTATCCATTGCGGACACCATTACAGCGCCAACCATAATCAGCGCCATGCGCCCTGCTGGCGTATCAAACAGGCACACCAGTCTTTCGTTGCGAGCAAACAAGCCCGGTATGTGATTCGTAGTCAGTGGCGCAACGGAGAATAGTCTTCCAGGGATGTAAATGGTCCGCCGGAGGGTGCCGTCGCAAGGCATATGGATGCGGTGATAGTCGCGTGGTGACAAGTACAGAGTGGCAAATTCACCAGATCGAAATGCCTGTGCCTCCGCTGTGTCGCCGACCAAGGCCTCCAGCGAGTAATCAATCCCTTTCGCCTGGAATACTCGGTCATCGTTGATGGTCCCAGCCTGGCTCACAGCGCCATCAACAGGCGAAACTATAGATAGCTCGTCAGCATCAATGGGGCGGTGCTCGGGCAGGATTGGCCGCGTGAAAAACGCATTAAACGACTCATAGGCGTCCGGAGAGGCGTGCTCATAAGCACTCATATCTACATCAAATCGCCGTTGAATCTGTCGTATCAGCAAATTCTTGAACGGCTTGAAGGTGGAGCGCGTCGCTGCATTTACGATCATGGACAAAGCATGGTGAGGCAACGCATGCTGTAGCCATAGGTAGCTGCGTTGACCCAGTGTCAGCGTGTTATCGGTGTCAGCCATTGGTGGTGAGTCGCTCCAAGTCTTGTAGCATCAGGTCTGGATTGATTGGGGCACTAAATAACCCATAGAGTTTTCCGGCCGGGTCCACCACTAGCACCGCTGCACTGTGGCTGACCTCGTAGCTAATATCGTCTGGCGCGTGCTCTGCAACTTCATAAGCCACAGCCAGGCTCCTGGCGAGCTTGGCAATATCTGCGTCCGCACCTGTGACTGCGTGATAGCGCGGATCGAAGTAGTCGATGTAGCGCTTTAACTGTTGCGGTTGATCCCTGTCCGGGTCCACCGAGACCAATGTGACATTAACCTCAGATTGCTGTTCTGGCGGCAGTTGGCCAAGCGTGGTTTTGAGCTGGTGTAGCGTATTGGGGCAAATATCAGGACAGTTCGTAAATCCGAAAAACACCAAATCCCACTGGCCGCGCCAGTCCGCGGGAGTAAAGGTCGCGTTGTGTTGATTTACCATGTTGGCAGACACGATATCTCTGGGCTTTGGATACGTTTGGAGACTGGCAAAACTTGGCTTGTCTTCCGCATCTCGTCCCATTTGGCCAAACCACCATCCCGCAGTGCCAGCGATAATCGCTGCCGCCATGATCAACCAAATTGTCTTAGTTTGACTCTGTGTGCTCATGGCGCGGCATTGTACCTACGCGCCATTCCAGTGGCTATGTTTACCGCTTAAGTTCCAGAAAAATCGTTGCTGCGATAAAGACAAAGCGGCTACACTTGCTCGCTTTTGTCCGGCAAGATCGAGATATGTCTGCGCAAATTACTCAAGAGTTGCACACCATTCGCGATTGGATTCGATGGGTAAGTGTTCAGTTTCAAGCGGCTAGGCTCTTTTATGGTCATGGGACTGACAACGCCAAAGACGAAGCTATCGCTTTGATGTGTTTTGTAAGCGGTGTGATGCATGACGAATTGGATAACTACTTGGATTGTCGATTGACTACGCCGGAGAAAAATCGTGCCTTTGATCTGGTGGAGCAGCGCATCAACCAAAGGGTACCGTTGCCCTACTTGACCGGGGAAGCTTGGTTTGCCGGTTTGAAGTTTGCGGTAACGCGAGACACGTTAATTCCTCGTTCGCCAATCGCTGAGCTAATCGTCTCAGGCTTTGAGCCATGGGTCGATGCGGAACGCGAACTGCGTGTCCTGGATATGTGTACCGGCGGAGGTTGTATTGCGATTGCTTGCAAAGTGCACTGGCCCCATTGGCAGGTGTCAGGTGCGGACATAAGTAAACGGGCACTTGAACTGGCACGAGAAAATGCCGAGAAACATGGGGTAGGGCAAGATGTAGCTTGGGCAAATGGCGATTTGTTCGCCAGCGTTGCCGGTCAGAAGTTTGATTTGATTGTTTCCAATCCACCCTATGTTGGTGACTTGGAGATGGGAGAATTGCCAGCAGAATATGGTCATGAGCCAGATATGGCGCTGCGCAGTGCGGGTGAAGGGTTAGAAATCCCGCTGCGAATACTTACCGCAGCGTCAGAGTATTTAACAGAATCTGGAGTGCTGGTTTTGGAGGTGGGTAATAGTATGGAGGCGCTGGACTCGCTATGCCCATTTGCAACCTGGACCTGGCTCGAGTTCGAACGTGGTGGCCACGGTGTGTTGGCCATTGATCGCGCGGCGCTCCTCGCGCATCATGCCGACTTTATGAACGCACTCCGTCGTATATAAAAAAGACAATGTCTCATAATCGATTTGGAAAACTGTTTAGCGTTACCACTTTTGGCGAAAGCCATGGGCCGGCAATTGGCTGCGTCATCGACGGTTGTCCGCCAGGCATAGAGTTAAGTACAGAAGAATTTGAGGCGGATCTGTCAAGACGTGCTACCGGAAAGACGCGCCATACCTCGCAACGTAGAGAGTCAGACCAGGTAGAGATTTTATCCGGACTGTTTGAAGGGGTGACGACGGGTACGCCCATCGCACTTTTGATACGCAACGAGGATGCTCGGCCTAGAGACTACAGCAAAATTCAGGATCAGTTCCGTCCAGGTCACGCGGATTACACCTATTGGCGCAAGTATGGAATTCGTGATTATCGCGGCGGCGGTCGATCCTCAGCGCGTGAAACGACAATGCGGGTGGCAGCGGCCGTGGTGGCAAAGAAGTATCTGCAGACGCATTTCGGATTGAAAGTGCAAGGTTGTCTGGTCCAGCTCGGCGACATTGTGCCAGACCAGTTCAACTGGGATGACGTTGAAGGCAATCCATTCTTCTGGCCAGATGCTGCTATGGTTCCAGATTTAGAATCCTACATGGACAGTTTACGCAAGTCCGGCGATTCGGTGGGTGCCGTGGTGCAAGTTAAGGCCAGTGGCGTTCCGGTAGGGTTGGGAGAGCCGGTCTACGGCAAGTTAGATGCGGATTTAGCCCAGGCCATGATGTCTATCAATGCGGCAAAGGGTGTGGAAATTGGCGCTGGATTTGCATCTTCTGCACAGCCAGGAACCGTGCATCGAGACGAAATGACGCCGGATGGATTTGAGACCAATCATGCTGGCGGTATTTTAGGTGGGATCTCTTCAGGCCAGGATGTCATTGTAAACACTGTGTTTAAACCGACATCTAGCCTGCGGTTGCCCGGTAAGACTGTCAACAAGGCCGGAGAACCCTGCGACATCGTGACCACTGGGAGACACGACCCGTGTGTTGGTGTAAGAGCAACCCCAATCTGTGAAGCTATGCTGGCGCTGGTGTTGATGGACCACGTGCTGCGACACCGGGCTCAAAATGCTGATGTTCGTGACCCTGGCCCCTTCCTGGAACAGTCATAGCGACTGTTTACTATATCGAGAAATATTTTGACTATGGATAATCTTTTTAACATCGCCATCGTCGGCGCGACCGGTGCCGTAGGCGATGTGTTGTTAGAGCTGCTGGCGGAGCGAGAGTTTCCGGTGGGCAATTTATCGTTGCTCGCTGGCGAGAACTCTGCTGGTAAGCGTCTAATGTGGATGGGCAAGAGCCATCTTGTCACGAATGTTGCGGATTTCGATTTTAAGGATGTGGACATCGCCCTGTTTAGCGCGGGTGGCGACGTATCCAAGGAGTATGCGCCAAAAGCGGCTGCCGCGGGTGCGGTGGTCATTGATAATACGTCAGCATTTCGTTACGACGACGAAATTCCTCTGGTAGTGTCAGAAGTCAATCCGGATGCATTACCAACGCTGCCCAAGCAGGGTGAGCCAGGTTTCATAGTCGCAAACCCCAATTGTTCCACGATGCAGCTAATGGTCGCTTTAGCACCAATACATCGAGCGGTGGGTTTAAAGAGTATGCATATAGCGACCTATCAGTCGGTCTCGGGGGCTGGCCGGCGAGCCATGGAATACCTGGGTAAAGAAACTGCCAATATGTTGAGCTTTCGCACAGATGAAGAGAGTAAATCACCTTATCCAGTGCAAATGGCGTTCAACGTAATCGCTCAGATTGACCGGCTCGAAGACAATGAGTTTACGCGAGAAGAAATGAAGCTGGTTTGGGAATCCCACAAGATTCTTAACGATGATGGTATTGCAATTTGCGCTACAGCCGTGCGCGTACCGGTGTTCTTTGGCCATGCTGAAGCGGTACATTTTCAAACCCGCGACTCCATCACAAAATCAGACATGCTTGATCTGCTACGTTCCGCGCCTGGTTTAGAATTGGTTGAAAATGCGGCCGAAGTTGTTACGCCTGTCACACATGCTGCAGGCACTGATCCTGTTTATGTTAGTAGGTTACGAGTTGACCCGGCTCATGAAAACGGTTTTGCCTGCTGGGTTGTGGCAGATAATGTGCGCAAGGGTGCCGCTTTGAACGCAGTTCAGATAGCGGAACTCTTGGTAAATTCTCATTTATAATCTATAGTTGTAGCCGGCTCGTAGAATTTTTATAAAGTTTATTCGCTAAGACACTCTAAGTGCGGGTGAAAGGTAGGGGGACGAAGGTCCATGAAGAACATACTAAAACGCCTGATTCCGGTCGCATTATTGGCGCCTGGACTGAGTTTCGCCCTGGGGTTGGGTGAGGTTGAGGTTTACTCAAAACTTAATGAACCCCTGAATGCAGAAATAAGACTGCTATACAGCGATCCGCAGGAACCCGCTGAGACAACTGTTACCTTAGCGTCGGAAGAAGACTTTAGGCGGGTCGGACTCGATGCCACTATGGTGCCAGTTAATCTGGATTTTGAAGTGACCCTGGGTGTAGAAGGTGACTACGTTATCAAAATCACCTCTCAGCAGTCGGTCACCGAACCGTTCCTGGATATTCTGATCGATGTGAACTGGGCTAACGGTCGCGTGCTTCGCGAGTACGTCATGCTGTTGGATCCCCCAGTAATTGCACCTAGTAGCAATCAGGCGCAAACCACGGGATTGGACAGTACGACACAAACGGCACCAGTCTCGACCTCCGAAGAGCCTGAATATGTGCCCGTTGAAGACGAGCCAGAGCCGGTTGAAAGTGCTCCCAGCACAACAGAAGATACCAGCGCCGCCGTAGAAGACGACTATGAGCCACTAACCCCCAGCAATGTATCAGATGGTACCTACGGTCCAGTTGCTGCAGGGGATACGCTCTGGGAAATTGCTCAGGCGTCACGACCCAGTTCGGATATTTCAGTCAATCGCATGATGGTGATGCTGTTGCAAATGAATCCGGATGCGTTCTATGACAACAACATCAATGCGCTCAAACGCGGCGCTATTTTGCGATTGCCTACAGAATCTGAATTTGATTCGGTCTCTGAAGATGACGCAGTAGCTGAGGTTAATACCCAGAATAGAAACTGGGAATCCTATCGCGATACGCAATCTTCCCGGCCTACCAGCGTCTCGGATGCTGGCATCAGCGCAGAATACGACGATGATCCGGAACCAGTAAGCGTAGCGTCAGATGATTCGCGATTGGCAATTGTTCCGCCAGCTGGTGATGCACGCAGTGAAGTTGACCGTCCAGGCAGTTCTGACTCTGCAGTTGACGCAAGCTTGGCAGATGCGCGCGCCGAGTTGATCCGCACGCAGGAAGAGCTGATTACTGCGGAGCAAGACAATGATGAGCTGCGATCGCGTGTCAACGAGTTAGAAAGTCTGATCGATAAGTATGAATCGAACCTGAGCCTGCGCGATGCCGAGATGGCCGATCTCCAAGAACAGCTGCGGCAGGCACGACTGGATGCAAGCTCTACAGATTCATCTGTTGGAGATGACTTTGATGACTCCGAGTTTACTGATTCTCAATACAGCGATCCGTTGGCTGATTCTGGTGAGGACGATGCAGTAAGTGATGCAGATTTGCTCGCTGACTCGGGCTACGATACCGACACGGGTTTCGATACCAGCGATGATGCGGATGCGTATGATCCTTATGCACTGGAAGACACGGACGACACCACATACGACGATGGCCTGGATACTGGTGAGGATGCATTTGATACAGGTGAGACCATATCAGACGACACTTCTGACGCTGACCAGGGTTCGTCGGTTGGCGAAGATGAGCTAGACGCTTTACTCGCAGAACAAGCGGCTGCAGGTGCAGCGCAAACCAACGCACAAGGCCAGGAATCGTCAGGGCAGGACGCTAGTGTTGAGACAGACTCTTCTGGCGGTGACGCCTGGTATATGAATCCCATAGTCTGGGGTGGTGCCGGTCTGTTGGTGCTGCTGGGAATTGGAGCAGTTGTGGTCGCTAAGCGCCGCTCTAACGACGACGGTGAGGCCACCATTTTTGATGATCTGGACGATGAAGGTGACGTAGATACCGGCCGTCACGAAGCGATTACTGACGAGCAAGTGGCGGTCGGCGTTAGCGAGGATGATCTGCGCGCTGCGGTAGAACAGAATCCCACCGATCCACAAGCACATCTCGCGTTGATCCGTCGCTACTATGCGGATGATGACAAGGAGAAGTTTGTAGCCCAGTCTGAATCCATGTTGGAGCACATCGGTGGTGAGACGCATCCGGCCTGGATGGAAGTGCGATCTATGGGAGGAAAGCTAGCTCCTGAGCACGCCATGTTTGGCGGCACAGCAGTCGCAGCTGCGGATGATGAAGAAGTAGAATTCGATCTCGACTCTGATTTAGATGCAGAACTGGATACAGATCTGGACGAAGAAGTTAGCGCACCGTCTTCGGCAGATGTTGAGCCTCCGTCCTCAGAAGACCTTGCGGTGGACTCAAGTGACGATGATTTCGATCTGGATTTGGATTTCGGGGACGACGCCGATGATGACGACGACGCGGATATAGACTTAGATCTGGATGGTGATGACGATTTAGATTTGGACTTGGATCTCGGCGATGATGCTGATGGCAAGAAAGATGAAGATGATCTTGACGTCGACCTGGATTTGGATGGTGACGATGATCTGGATCTGGATCTGGACTTCGGTGATGATGCAGACTCCAGTGATGCGGCTGATAGCAATCTTGCCACTTCAACCGAAGAAGACACTGAGTTCGAATTGCAGGCGGTTTCCGATGATGATGACGACGATTTGGATTTAGGCGATCTTGATCTGGATGACAACTCCGCCGGTGATGATGATTCGGTAGGAACCAAGCTGGATTTGGCTAAAGCCTACGTGGATATGGGTGACCCGGACGGAGCACGCGGTATGCTCGAAGAGGTAATGGCAGAAGGTAATGATGAGCAGAAGGCCGAAGCAAAGGCGCTGTTGGCTGATCTTAACGACTGATGCATTATCTTCTACGCCAATCAGGTCTACAGTGGTGGCAGGCTTTTCACTGAGCCCGGCGCTGCGGTAAGTATGAACCAACGGCCGGCATTAGTCGGCCGTTTTCTTTTGTGCTCTAAAATTGTAATGCCCTAAGGTGAATCAGCGCTTGGATACCAATGAATCCATTATGAGAATTGCACTCGGTGTCGAGTACTCCGGGCATGAATTCTATGGGTTTCAATTTCAGGCACAGTCGCCTACGGTACAAGAGTGTCTCGAGGAGGCAGCCAGCCAGGTTGCGGATGAACGAATCCAAATACATGGTGCTGGTAGGACTGACGCCGGAGTGAGTGCGACCGGTCAGGTTTGTCATTTTGAGACCAGTGCAAAACGAAGCACTCGATCCTGGGTGCTTGGAATAAACACCCATCTACCGCCAGGGGCCGTTGTGCAATGGGCCAAATTCGTTCCGACCGAATTTCACTCCAGGTTTTCTGCGCAATCCAGAGCTTATCGCTATGTCATTTCCAACCGCCCGGTGCGGCCGGCAGTTGGTCGTCATGGCGTTACCTGGATCAGAGAAGCGCTGGATGCGGATAAAATGAACGAGGCGGCTCTATATCTCCTTGGTGAGCACGATTTTACCGCCTTTCGAGCGCGCAAGTGCCAGGCCAACAACGCGATACGAAAGATTTCCAGCATTAGCGTAACGCGTTCTGCCAACCGAATTACTCTGGCCATACAGGGCAATGCATTTCTGCACCACATGGTACGAAACATCGTCGGCTCCCTGTTGGAAGTGGGTACTGGTGAGCGCTCGCCTGACTGGATCAGGGAAGTTTTGGAAGGACGTGATCGAACTTTGGCCGGCGTAACTGCGCCCGCTGATGGGCTTTG
>CAZVYE010000003.1:19880-36581 GCA_964630895.1 uncultured Gammaproteobacteria bacterium
CCTGGGGAATTGGCGGGCCAGGGTGAGGTATTTGACTGGCGCGCCTGGAGTCGCGATAGTGTGCGCCCCTTGTGGCTGGCAGGAGGCTTGAATCCCAGCAATGTTGCAGAGGCAATTAGAGCCTGTAATCCCGCCGGAGTCGACGTGAGTAGCGGGATAGAAAACGCGCCAGGCACAAAAGACAAAGACAAAATGACAGCATTTATGCAAGCTGTAAGGACAGTAAATGAGTAGTCCCGCTAACGAAATACCCGCCTACGATTATCCAGATGCTGGCGGCCATTTTGGTCCCTATGGAGGCATTTATGTGGCGGAAACCCTAATGCCTGCGCTCGAGCAACTGCGTGATGCCTACGCCAAGCTCAAAAGCGATCCGAGTTTTCTTTCTGAGTTAGATCGGGACCTGCGCGAATACGTTGGACGACCATCCCCTGTGTATCACGCGGAGCGACTGAGTAAGTCTGCGGGCGGCGCGCAGATATTCTTCAAGCGCGAGGATTTAAATCACACTGGTGCCCACAAGATCAACAACACCGTCGGCCAGGGCTTGTTGGCGAGATATTTAGAGAAGCCACGTGTCATTGCCGAGACAGGTGCTGGTCAGCATGGGGTCGCATCGGCAACTGTAGCAGCTCGATTAGGCATGCAGTGCGTCGTCTACATGGGCGCGGTTGACATGGCGCGACAGGCTCCTAATGTCTATCGCATGAAGCTGTTGGGGGCCGATGTTGTGGGCGTGGAGTCCGGCTCTAAGACCCTCAAGGATGCCCTGAATGAAGCGTTACGCGATTGGGTGACCAACGTGGACGATACGTTTTACATCATTGGCACAGTTGCGGGACCTCACCCCTATCCAATGATGGTGCGAGATTTTAATGCAGTGCTGGGCCGCGAGTCGCGCAAGCAGATGTTGGATCGAGAAGGACGGTTGCCGGACGCTTTGGTTGCCTGCGTTGGTGGAGGGAGCAATGCAATCGGCTTGTTTCATCCATTTATCGGTGATCAACAAGTGCGAATGTACGGCGTAGAAGCTGCCGGATCTGGGATCGAGTCTGGCAAGCATGCAGCGTCCATAGTTGCTGGTCGACCGGGCGTCCTGCACGGCAATAAGACATACGTTTTGGCTAACGAGGCGGGCCAAATTTCAGAGACCCATTCAGTATCAGCAGGTTTGGATTATCCGGGAGTTGGGCCAGAGCATGCATGGCTGAAGGACTCGGGCAGAGCAGAA
Source organism: uncultured Gammaproteobacteria bacterium (assembly GCA_964630895.1). Taxonomy (GTDB): domain Bacteria; phylum Pseudomonadota; class Gammaproteobacteria; order Xanthomonadales; family SZUA-38; genus CAZVYE01. The sequence continues at coordinate 21,112 of CAZVYE010000003.1, forward strand.
TACGTATCTGTTACCGACGATGAAGCCCTGGACGCATTCCATAGAACCTGCCGAGAGGAAGGTATTATCCCTGCTTTGGAAAGTAGCCACGCCGTAGCATATGCCTTAAAGCTGGCTGCCAGCATGCGCGAAGATCAAACCATATTGGTCAACCTGTCTGGTCGAGGCGACAAAGACATTAATACGGTTGCCGAACTGGAGGGCATTTCTCTGTGACCAGGATTGCAGACACCTTTGAGCGGCTAAAGGAGCAGGGGCGCACGGCCCTCGTGCCCTATGTGACCGCCGGATATCCGCGAAAAGAAGCAACTGTAGATGTGCTCCACGCATTGGTAGAGGCAGGCTCAGATATCATTGAATTGGGCATCCCGTTCTCCGATCCGATGGCCGATGGGCCGGTTATCCAAAAAGCCTGTGAAGCTGCTATTGCGGCTGGCACCACGCTGCAAGATGTGTTGCATACGGCACAGGCTTTTCGTGCAGATAATGAGACCACACCAATCGTTTTGATGGGCTATCTGAATCCAATCGAGTTTATGGGTGTAGAGGCATTTGCCGAAACCGCAGCCCAATGTGGTGTGGATGGCGTGCTGCTGGTAGATCTGCCTGCGGAAGAGTGTGCGTCGTACAAGAAAGTATTTGCCCAGCATGGGCTAGATCTAATTTTCCTGGTTGCACCCACTACCACAGAAGCCAGACTTGAAACGATCTTAAGTCAAGCCAGCGGCTTTGTGTATTATGTTAGCCTGAAAGGCGTGACCGGTAGCGGAGACCTGGACGTTCCGGGCGTTTGCCGCGCGGTTCAAGGGTTGCGCAACAAAAGCCGATTACCGGTCGGAATTGGGTTTGGCATTAAAACGCCGCAGCATGCCAGAGATTTGTGTGGTGCTACTGATGCGATAGTTATCGGCAGCGCGTTACTTGAAGCCATTGGTGAAAGCAATAATCCAGGGGCTGCCGCAAAATCTTTTCTAGCGCCGATACGTCAGGCAATTGACACCGAACAGAACAAAAACGGAATTTCAGCATGAGTTGGTTACAAAAGATAATGCCCGCTAGCATTCGCACCGAAGGGCGAAGCAAGAAAAATGTACCAGAAGGTATTTGGGATAAGTGCGCTCGCTGTCAGGCGGTGCTGTACCGGCCCGAGGTTGAGCGCAACCTGGAAGTGTGTCCCAAGTGTAATTTCCACATGCGAATCGGTGCCAGGCAGCGTCTCGAAGCGTTTTTCGACAAGGGCAGCTTTCAGGAGTTAGCCACAGGTTTGGAGCCTGTTGATACGCTCAAGTTCAAAGACAGCAAGACATACAAATCACGTATTACCCAAGCGCAAAAGAACACCGGCGAAAATGATGCGCTGATCGCCGGTCACGGAACGCTGAAAACCTATCCCATCGTCGCCTGTGCATTCGAGTTTGGTTATATGGGCGGTTCCATGGGCTCTGTGGTGGGCGAGCGTTTCGTGCGGGCTGCCAAAAAGGCACTGGAACTACAAGCACCATTTGTGTGCTTCTGCGCCAGCGGCGGAGCACGTATGCAGGAAGCGTTGCTGTCTTTGATGCAGATGGCGAAAACCAGCGCAATTTTGGCGCGCCTGTCGGATGCGGGACTACCCTATGTATCGGTTCTTACCCATCCAACAACTGGTGGCGTCTCGGCCAGTCTGGGCATGCTTGGTGATATCAACGTGGGCGAACCTGATGCGCTAATTGGGTTTGCCGGTCCTCGTGTTATTGAGCAGACCGTGCGCGAAACGTTGCCAGAGGGTTTTCAGCGATCAGAATTTCTCGTAGACCATGGCGCCATTGATCGCATTATTGATCGGAGGGAGATGCGGGATGAACTCGCGCTAATGCTTGGCATTATGATGCAACGCCCTGAGGATCTTGCGCAGCTTGAATACCATCCGGATAATCCTTCCGGCTAAATATGGAAGGGCTGGATGGTTGGTTGCGGCACCTGGAAACGCTGCACCCAAAAGCCATGGATCTGGGGCTCGAGAGGGTGTCTCAGGTCTTTGCCAGGTTAGCCATACCGCAATCGCCAGAGCGCACGATTGTGGTGGCGGGCACCAACGGCAAGGGTTCGACAGTTAGCTACGCAACGGGCTTGCTGATTGCCATGGGCTATGACGTGGTGAGCTATACCTCCCCACATTTATTTCGGTTCAACGAACGTATTGCACGCAACGGTAAACCAATCGACGATGCTACATTGATCGCGGCTTTTGCAGCCATAGAAGAGGCCCGAGACGAAATATCTCTTAGCTATTTTGAGTTTGCGACTCTGGCTGCAATGTGGGTTGCCAGCAAGTTGGACAACTGCTTCCGAGTTTTTGAAGTTGGTTTAGGTGGTCGGTTAGATGCGGTGAACCTGTTCAATTCCGGGTGTCCCATAATTACCAGTATTGGTTTAGATCACACAGAGTACCTGGGTGACACGCGCGATCTTATTGCATATGAAAAGGCGGGGGTGTTGCGTTCAGGTTATCCCGCTGTGTGTGGTGATAGTGAGCCGCCGCCGTCACTTATTGAACATGCCCGGGAGCGGCAAGTGGCGCTGGCGCTAGTAGACCAAGATTATGGTGTCAAACATAACGACAGCAGTGTTTCGTTTTGGGACGCGAACATGGAATGTCCAGTTTTAGATGGCTGGATTCTTCCCGGAGCCCATCAAAGGCGTAATGCAGCCTGTGCCATCGAAAGTGTTCTGCGACTCTGTGACACAGCGCAAGTGCAGCGCGCACTTATATCGCGTCAGCTGGGCAGGTCCACGTTAGCAGGGCGCATGCAACTGGTTTCGCAAAAGCCAGACATCTTTGTTGATGTGGGCCACAATCCAGACGCCGCGCATGCGGTGGTGGACGTCATGGGACCGCATAAGGGTGGCAAGCTCTGGTTGATACTGGCAATGCTCAAAGATAAGGATGCAAGAACTGTGTGCCAAATATTGAACGAAAAGTTCGATCATGTTCTGTTTGCGGGGATTTCTGGCGACAGAGGACAGACGTCAGAAAATCTTGCAGAGAAGGTATTACAGTCAAATGACAGCACAGGAAACTGCTTTGATACCGTGCCCGAAGCGCTGCGTCATGCCATCGCACAGCTCGGTAGTAACGACAGCTTGCTCGTCTTTGGCTCATTTTCAGGCGCTGAACAAGCATTGCGCTACTGTCAGGACAAGTCAGGATGAATACGGTTCTGGCCCCCTCGACATTTCCGGTATTGGATTGGACTTCTCGACATCGCCGTATGCCGCACGCGATAATAGCAATGTTTGCGAATTGGAATGGTAACGAATGGACTTAGCCCTCAAGCAACGACTCGTTGGGGCCAGCGTACTGGTAGCTCTGGGTGTGATCTTTATACCAATGCTACTGGATGGGAGAGATCCAGAGGCTCGTAGAGAAGGGCGCCTGGAGATTCCTGACCCACCAGACAGAGAATTTCAGTCGCGGTTGCTGCCGGTAGATGCAGGGCAGAACGGGAAGGAGGCGCAAACTAATGGTCGTGACTCAAGTCCATTGGCGCAGTTGGAGCCAGTTTCTCGCGAACCGACTGAAAGCGCCGACGTCGCCGTGGTCAATGTCCCGCAGGACAATTCGGCGCCTATCGAGCCAGCCATGGAGTCTGCCACCAGCAATAGCGAGCAACAGCAAGCTGCTTCAAACAGCAGCTCGGGTGGGACAGGTGACTGGATCGTGCAATTGGGCAGTTTTGGCTCCCAGGCGAATGCAGAGCGACTGGTCACCACCATTCGCGAACAAGGCATGTCCGCGGAAATGGATCAGGTATTAGCAAATGACCGAACCCTTTACCGTGTGCGTACTGAACGACTTGCCAATGAAGACGCTGCAAAACTTGCCGCAGCAAGAATTCAATCCAACGTTCCGACGCTCAAACCAGTGGTGAGACGGCTGGATACCGATCAAAGTCAAGAACAATCTCCATCAGAGGCAACACAGTCCCCTCGTTTAAGCGGCTGGATGATTCAGGTAGGTAGTTTCAGCCAGGAGAATAACGCGTTGGCACTGCGCGAGAAGCTGCGCAATGCAGGGTACTCCGCCCACGTTTTTGACGAAGACGACGGTAGCATCTTCAAGGTGCGCGTAGGGCCAGAACTCGACCGTGAACGCGCCAATGCGGTCAAAGCGCAGCTACAAGAGAACGAAGGAATTGACGGGTTGGTGGTTTCGCATCGGTGAACTGGGCAGACTTTGCAATTTTGGGAATCATCGGCTTATCGGTGTTGATTGGCATCTGGCGCGGCTTCATTAAAGAGATATTTGCGCTGGCGATATGGATCGCAGCGGGAGTTGCCGCCTATTTTTTTGCCGGGCGTGTAGAGGGCTTGTTAGAACAATGGGTATCTGTACCGTCGGTCCGACTCGCGATTGCATTTGTCATCATCTTCGTTGTGGCACTGTTGCTTGGTGGCCTGGTGGGATTTCTGGTAGGCAAGCTGGTGGAATCAACCGGTCTAACCGGCACCGATAGAATGCTAGGTCTTGTATTTGGTGTGGTGCGCGGTGTTCTTATTGTGGTTTGTCTGGTCATGCTGGCTGGCTTGACGCCGGCACCAAAGAAAGACGCTTGGTGGCAGCAGTCTGTGCTGCTTGATCACTTCACCGAATTGGCGGTCTGGGCAAAAACGAAGCTCCCCGACTCGCTAGCAAAACATTTTGATTTTGAACCGGAAGAACCCCAGATAGGGGAGTCCGTAACCTTGGATCCAGTGGAAAGCTGACATGTGTGGAATTATGGGGCTGGTCGCCCGACAGGATGTAGCTGCAGAGCTTTATGAGGGGCTAACCGTATTGCAGCACCGCGGTCAGGATGCTGCCGGGATGGCTATTCTGGACGGTTCTAAGCTCATGGTGCACAAAGACAATGGCTTGGTTCAGGACGTCTTTCGCGCAAGCCAGAGAGTCAACCTAGTTGGAAATGTTGGTATTGGCCATGTTCGATATCCCACGGCGGGCAGCGACGGATGTGAGGAAGCGCAGCCACTGTACGTGAATTCGCCATTTGGTATTGCGCTAGCACACAATGGCAATCTAACTAACGCGCAGCAGCTAAAACACGAACTGTTCATTTCAGACCGGCGCCATATCAATACGGAATCGGATTCTGAGGTCATTCTGAATGTTCTGGCTCACGAACTCCAAACCATGGATGTTCTGGATCTTAAGCCTGAGCACCTTTTTGAGGCGGTCAGAGCCGTGCATCGCCGATGCAGTGGCGGCTATGCGGTTGTGGCTGTAATACCGGGTTACGGCATGGTTGCCTTTCGTGATCCCCATGCCATTCGTCCGTTAGTGTTTGGCTCTCGTTCCAAGGACGGCACCAAAGAATACATGGTCGCTTCAGAAAGTGTTGCTTTGGACGTGTTGGGGTTTGAACTGGAAGGAGACGTGGCGCCGGGAGAAGCGATTTTTATTTCCAATGACGGAGAATTAAGTCGCGAGCAGTGCGCAGACAACCCCTCATATGCACCGTGCATTTTTGAACTGGTGTATTTCGCTCGGCCCGACTCCATGATTGATGACATCTCGGTTTATAAAGCTAGACTGCGAATGGGTAACAATCTGGCGCGGAAAATTCTGCGTGAGCGACCCGACCATGACATTGATGTGGTTATTCCGGTGCCGGATACCAGTCGGAACTCTGCTATTCCGCTCGCCTACGAGCTGGGTGTCAAGTATCGCGAGGGCTTTATCAAAAATCGCTACGTGGGGCGGACGTTCATCATGCCCGGTCAAAGCCAGCGGGTGAAATCCGTGCGGCGCAAGCTCAACGTGGTGGACCTCGAGTTCAGAGGAAAGACGGTGCTTATTATTGACGATTCAATCGTTCGAGGTACCACATCGCGGCAGATCATTCAGATGGCGCGAGATGCTGGTGCCAAGAAGGTGTATTTTGCTTCTGCTGCGCCGCCGGTCCGGTACCCAAACGTATATGGTATTGATATGCCCGCAGCCAGCGAACTCATCGCCAGTAATCGCACAGAGCAACAAATACAGGAAGAGTTGGGTGCCGACTGGCTCATCTATCAGGACTTGGAAGATCTTATAGATGCCTGTAGCCACGGCAATCCCGCAATCAAACAGTTTGATACGTCCTGTTTCTCCGGCGAATACGTGACCGGAGTGGACCCCGAATATTTGTTGAGGTTGGAATCCGAGCGTTCCGATCTCGCAAAGGCCCAGCGCAGAGGGGATGTGACAGCGGCCTAAAATGTGCAAGGCAAATGGTCTTGCAAGCTATTCATCACCAATTCAACCAAAGGAGTATATGCAATGGGTTATCGCCATATCCGCTATCCGGAGTCGGGTGAGAAAATCACCGTCGTAAATGACGAGCTAAAGGTACCGGACAACCCGATTCTGGGCTTTGTAGAAGGTGATGGAATTGGAGCGGACATCACCAAGGCCAGCATGCGCGTCTGGGATGCGGCCGTTGAGAAAGCTTATGGTGACAAACGCAAAGTCGCTTGGTCCGAATTGTATCTGGGTGAAAAAGCCGCAGGTCTGTACGACGGTGACTATTTTCCCAACGAGACACTGGATGCAATCAAAGACCTGGTGGTTTCGATCAAGGGCCCGCTTACCACGCCTGTCGGCGGGGGCTTTCGCTCGTTAAATGTGTCACTGCGTCAAACGCTCGATTTGTACGCTTGTGTTCGACCAGTACGTTATTACCAGGGCGTACCTTCACCATTGCGTAAGCCGGAAGAAGTGGATGTAACCATCTTCCGAGAAAACACCGAAGATGTATATGCTGGTATCGAATACCAGTCAGGCACCGAAGAGAACGAAAAGCTGGCCAAGTTTTTGCGGGAAGAGATGGGCGCCAGCTTCTTCGAAGGTGCCGGCCTAGGCGTAAAACCGATTAGTGCTTTTGGCTCTAAGCGTTTGGTTCGCAAGGCAATTCAGTATGCAATTGCGCGTAATCGTAAGAGCGTCACCTTGGTGCACAAAGGCAATATCATGAAGTTCACCGAGGGCGCATTCCGCAATTGGGGCTATGAACTGGCCAAAGAAGAGTTTGGAGACAAATTAATCACCGAAGATCAACTTTGGGATGATTACGGTGGCGAGCAGCCGGAAGGCAAAATTGTCATAAAAGACCGGATTGCAGACATCATGTTCCAGCTGCTGCAGCTGCGACCAGCGGAGTTTGATGTAATCGCGACGATGAACTTGAATGGTGACTATCTCTCAGATGCTTTGGCTGCCGAAGTAGGCGGCATTGGTATTGCACCTGGTGCGAATATCGCGGATCACGTTGCGGTATTCGAGGCCACCCACGGTACTGCTCCAAAGTACGCCAATCAGGACAAGGTCAACCCCAGCTCGCTTCTGCTGTCTGGTGTCATGATGTTTGAGCACATTGGCTGGCAGGAAGTGGCGGACGTAATCAATAAGGCCTATCCGAAGGTTATTGCTGACAAGGTTGTTACCTATGACTTTGCCCGTCAGATGGACGGTGCTACTGAAGTGTCTACCAGCGGATTTGCTGATGCGCTCATCGCAGAAATCCAGAAAGGCTGATAGTTCATGCCGCAAACCACGATGCAAGAGTTGGCTTTTGCGGCCTTGATGGAAGCTGAACCTGATGCAAAGGTGCATCAGGTTCAGCAAATAGAACAACTTTTCGACGCCGGATGTTTGTCTTTTGACCGCTATCTGGTACCCCAGGAAATTTCCATACCTGGTCGACCGGCTAAACCAGAGCTGGTATCACCCCACCGAGTGCCGCGCAGACGCCTGGGTAGTGAGGCGGGCCGAATTGGTCTGATTCACGCTATTGCACATATCGAATTTAACGCCATTAATCTTGCCTTAGACGCAATTTACCGCTTTTCAGGTTTGCCCCAGGCCTATTACTCGGACTGGCTAAGCGTTGCGGTGGACGAGGCGCGCCATTTCAGTTTGCTACAAGGGCGGCTGCATTCCTTAAACGCTGCCTACGGTGATCTGGCCGCACATAATGGCTTGTGGGAAATGGCCTTGAAGACAGACGATGACTGTCTCAAGCGTATGGCCCTGGTGCCCAGAGTGCTAGAGGCTCGAGGCCTGGACGTTACGCCTGGCATGATAGAGCGGTTATCTGCAGTGGGCGATTCGGATACGGTGGAAATACTTCATGTCATTCTGGCTGAAGAAGTGGGCCATGTGGAGATTGGCTCACGCTGGTATCAACATTTGTGCGAAGAGCGAGGCGTCGACGCTGAGAAAACATTTGCCCAGTTAATGCGAGAGTATTATCAAGGCTCTATCCGCAAACCTTTCAATGTTTCAGCCAGAAAACGCAGCGGTTTTTCTTCGGCGGACATGGAACTGTTAGAAAAAATGGCGCAGGACTAGTACAGGTTGTTCTACAGGGCTTTTATAACCCTGCAAAGCTGATAAGCTCCGCACATTACACACACCACAGGAATTGCACATGGTTGGCGCAGGGAGCGACGACCCACAGGGGAAGGTAGCAAAGGTTTCTATCGCTTGGGGCCGCGTGTTTGTAGCATGTGCATGCTGGCTTGTCTGTGCGGTACTCACGATAGGGTATCTGGCGTGGAACATGGCACCGTGGCAGGACGTTTCGCCAATTGTGTCGGTGCAGCCGCAGGAGGCGCACCTAGTCTTAGGTTCCGGGGCAACTTTTCCAGCGGGTTCCGATGCTGACAGCGATGCGTTGGTGCGCATAGATGCAATGACAGAGAGCGGCGAATCTTTAGCCGTCTTTCCATTACAGCAACAGGCAGATCAATTGGCAGTGTTGCAAATAGAAATCGAGAACGCGCCGCAGGATGCTGTGGTTATGCTGGCTTGGCGTTCTGCCCAAGGTGGCGATGCAGCACAGTTTACGCGACTACACACGGCAGATGGGTCAACCCAAACTTATTTATTGAGTCCCCTGGAGGGCTGGGCCGGTGTCATTCAGGAAGTTACTGTTTATATCCATCCCCAGCCAAACTCACGCTGGCCATTGCCACTGGACGAGCCAATAACGATCAAACGCCTAGCATTTAAGTCGGATTCGGTCTCCGCCCGTGTTGCGGCGCTGTTCACTGCATGGAGAGCGCCTGACCCTTGGCGCATGTTGTCAATAAGTAGTTTGGGAATCTACGAAGATCTGGCAGAGCCGATTCGGCTGACGCCCGTTGTCGCCATGTTGAGCGCATTAGGTATTTTTATTTTCGGCCTGTTCCTTGCGGGAAGAAGATTTATTGTCTGGCTACGGATTGCGGTGTTTTGGGTGGTGCTGGCCAGCGTAGTGGGCACGATCAAGTGGCAATACAATTTGGCGCGGCAAGTAGCGTTGACCCAGTCAACCTATGCGGGCAAGTCCTGGGATGAGCGACGACTCCAGGAGTTCGATCGGGATATCCAATTGGCAGTGGCAGAGGTTAAGCGCTTACTGAAAGCAGAAAGTGCACCGAAAATATATATACACGGACCTGCGAGGTTCTTCCGACTGCGTGCTGCGTATCACCTGCGGCCTCTTAATGTTTATTCCGCCTTGCCAGGACGGACAATGACAGGCGGACAGCATCTGCGGCGCGGCGAGTATATTTTTGTTTACGATCAGGACGATTTCGTGGCTCAGGCAGCCAGCGGTCCAATTAGATTAGGGTCCGCCAGCGTCCGCACAACAGTCATCATGCGACAACCAGAGGCTGCTCTGCTGCGCATAGAGCAGGTGCAGCCATGATTGCAGCTATTTGCGCTATCACGCTACCTTGGATTACTGGCACGTTGCTGTGTCGATGCTGGTTCCGGCTAAACACAGGATACTCGGCGTGGGGCCTCTATCTGGGCATTGGCTATTTGCTGGGTGTGGCCTTAACCACTGGGCTACTTTGGACGCTGCATCTGCTTGGCGCAAAAGAACCGGTTATCCCGGTAGCTTGGTTGCTTGTGGTGGCGAATCTTGGTTTGGCATGGTTTGTCTGGCGATCTGGACCTATAGAGGCGCCGCGCAGTGAGCCGATTAAACCACTGCTGTGGCCGCAACAGCTTGGTTGGTGGGTTCTGTTGGCGTTGGTTGCTTCGGGCATGATTCTGGCCGGCGCCGAACTAATGGGTCGACCTACCTTTCCCTGGGACGCTTGGTCTGCATGGTCCGTAAAGGGCAAGGTATGGTTTTATCAAGGCCTGCAAGTGGATTTTATTGCTCGACAGGATTGGCTCCAGACTGCGGATAGCAACCTGTATACAAATGAAGCCTGGCAATATCCCCAGATGCTGCCGCTGTTTCAGTATTGGGTGGCCAAGTGGGACGGAGCTTGGCGCGAAGGAATAGTTAATTTGCCATGGCTGGCGTTAGCCCTGGCTGCGTGCTTTTCCACGTATCACGGACTTGTCGCCTGCAAATTATCCAGGCTGTCGGCGATGGCCATTACGTTCTTAATTAGTTCATTACCCATATATGCGGTGCAAATCGCTTTGGCAGGTTATGCCGATATATGGATTTGTGTATCGCTATTATTTGCTGTTTGCGGCGGTGTTCTACTTTGGCGGCATTCCTATCGATTTTGGATCTACATTTTAGCTTTGGCGGCCATTCTGGCAGCAACCAAGTTGGAAGGAACTGTGTGGGCGATGCTCTTGATTGCCACATTGTTTATGGCTCGACTACAGCCACGCGTTCGCTTAATCGTGTTTGGAGTCGTGGTGATGATTTGCTGCACATGGTGGTTGCTTGGTGGTTTTGCGATCTCGAACTCGCCTTGGGGTGCCATCATCTTGCAGCCCAATTTGATTGAGCTTCCGTATCTTGGAAAATATCCACTGGCATACACCGCCCATTGGAGCGCGTTCGCATCGGCGTTCTTGCAGCTGCCAAATTGGCATATTATCTGGTACGTCGTGCTGGGCTCAGTCGCAGTGATTATTGCTAGCTGGCGCTACCGTTTGGCACGGCTGTGTGCAGCTTGGCTGGCCGTTGGTCTCAGCTTTCTGTTTGTCCTGTTTTTCTTTACAAAAGCAGGCATTTGGGCAGAGAGCATGACGGCATCCAATCGATTGGCTTTGCAATGGCTGGTGAGCTATTTATTTCTTTTTGGTTTGCTTGTTGCGATGCTGTTGGATCAGCGTCTCGTAGAGCGAACTGATTTCCCCAGCCACCGCGGTAATATCGAATAGCTGCGGGAAATTTCTTGCGGCGTTTTCGGAGTATTGCCGGCGTGCTTGTGGGTTTTCTTTAAGCTGATTGAGCGCTTTTGCTAGTGCCTCAGAACTGCCTGGCTGAACCCGAATTCCGTGCCCGCCCTGTTGCACGACCCAGGGTGCGCCTGAGCCAGGTATATCTGTTGCTACCACAGGCTTTGCTGCCGCCATAGCCTCAAGCAAAACAAGACCAAACGCTTCCGTTCGCTCAATTGAGGGTAGTGCCACTACGTCACATTGGTGGAGCAGCGTGTTTCTTTCTGCATCACTGGCACCGGTCAAGAATTGTACCCGGTCGCACAGATTCTTCGCTTTTACTAACCTCTGTAAATACGCCAGCTCGCTCCCTTCACCCACAATGACCAGCTGGGCATTTGCTACATCAGTCATGGCTTTAATAAGGAAGTCAAATCCTTTGTAGTAGGTTAATCGCCCAACCGAAAGAATTTTGAACTCACCACTACCTTGCCAACTGGCCGTCGAAGTCTGCGCTTTTTTGGCTACGGAATTCGGGTTGAGTCCCAAAGGTATGATGTGAACCTTCTCTTGGAATGGTTTCAGTGCCTGACTGGTCGTGGCGTACTGTCGTGACGTGGCTATGATGCCGGACGCCGCACGCAGCAATCGGGTTTCAAAGGGTCGGTAAAATGGGTAAGCCAGTTTGAGTCGGGATGCGACGTTGGAAGAGACTACATCGGAGTGCCAATGCACAACTGATGGAATCTTAAGGGCCGCGGGCATAAGAAGTGACCAAAATGCTGCGGGATTGGGTGCATGGTAATGGATAATATCTGGCTGAAGCAGGCGTATCCGGTGCCTCAGGTGTTTAGCAAAGCCAGGGCTAATGGGTGTGAACATAAACTCCCCGTACGATGGTGCTCGCAACAGCCAGGGCGCTTCGTCGCACGTTGCGTGTGGTTTTTGGTGGTCATGGACCAATACGTGGCTATCGATGCCGGAGGCTTGCTGCGCCGCAACCAATTGTCCGAGGAAGTTCTCTATGCCTCCTGCGAAAGGAGGAAAATACTTGCCGACATGGAGAACTTTCACTTAAGTGGTTTTCGTTCTCAGGCGCTTTTCTTACGCGGTTGTTTTGTGGTCTGTTGGTCCAACTCACCGCGCAGACGATGGTTTTCTTCGGTCAGGACTGCCAGCTTCTGAGCTAGCCGACGGATGCGTCGCTCGTGTTTCGACGACTCAATATCATTCTTCAGCAGTTTTAGCAGAATAGCGGCGATTGCCAAACCGAAAAGCAACGCAGGGGGATAACTAATTCCGAGCAAACCTGCGGTTTGATCCAGTAGTCTAGGCATGACGCCTAAGATGACTGCAGAAAGTGCGACTGTGAGCCACCAAATGGCATATGGTCCGTGAATATGGTCACGACGGACCATATAGAGAATTAGCACAGCAATCAGGATGCCGATTATAGATGTCGTGATCTGGTAGCTCATTACAAGATGCCCTGAGTGCGCATGCGTCTATTTAGCTCGGCAGGGTGTCGGTCTACGCCGCCTACTTTGGAAATGCATAATACTGTTGTTTGCAACATGTAACGGAATACCACTGCCCAGGAACTAAATACACGTGAATGGCCGGCGGCCCTGGGCGACATGTTAACCGCGACCTCCTGAATTCGCATGCCCCTTTTATGCAGCAGCATCAGTACGCCAATATCTTGATAGTCGAGCAGGCTGGCAAATCGAGTGGCTAAAACCTGTACAGCGTCTCGGTTGTATGCCCTGAGGCCAGAAGTGAAATCATGAATGGTCAGTCGAGTCATGCTGCGAAAGTAAGCCCACGCAACCTTTTTTGCGCGGCTAAGGCGTCGTGGACAGGCACCGACGGCAACGTCACAGTCGGTTTCTCTAACAGCTTCGATCAATTTCGGAATGGAGCGAGCGTGATGTTGGCCATCGGCATCCATCGTAACGACGATTTCAATATCACGCTGCATCGCAAAGCGCATGCCGGTTTGTATGGCGCCCCAAGCGCCTAAAGAAAACGCGAGCCGAAGGACTTCGGCACCTGCAGCTAAGGCTACTTGCGCAGTTTGGTCGGAACTCCCGTCGTCTACCACAAGTATGCGAGCTCCGATGCGCTTGCGGGCGTCACGTACCACGCCAGCTACCGTCGCTTCTTCGTTCTTTGCCGGTATTACCACGAGAACTCTATCGTTCTTCTTATTGTCTTTATATGCCGCACCCACAAAAAGATCCTCAATCCCATCCTGGGGTTTCTCTTGCTAGATGTATTCTAGCTCGATTCGAGGCAATTTGGCACCGACTAAAAAAAATTCAATTTTTATGGCCGGATTTGTCCACAGAATCCGTTTTATCTAACTGAAGGACACAAATGGCGCATTCAAACGCCGTATTTTTAACTGTAAGAGGATAACAGCATGAAAAAATTAGCTGCTTCTTTGCTGGCACTGGGATTGGTCGCCGGCATGCAAACAGCCTCAGCGTGCGTATTGAGCGCATGGGGTGGTACCGCGGGCACCGGCCAGGTTGCAGGCGGACCTGGCGGGGCTGACTCTGATACCACAACTGGATCAGTTTCGGACCCAGACGTTTTTGCAAGATATTCTGGTACTTGCGCCATGGAAGCCAGTGCTGCTGGCCAGTTTGTGGGTGACAACAGCCCGAATGACGCAGAAGCCGAGTTTCACGTACGTTTTTATTTCCGTCCGGAAGCATCTGGAACTGCTGATCTCTTGACTGCTTATACTGCTGATGATGGCGGTGGTTCAGAGGTGTTTACCGTTTCTTATGACGGTACCAACGTTGTGGTGACCCCGTCATCTGGTGCGAGTGCATCGGCGGTAGCGGCCGCTGCTGGCTCTTGGAGCTCGGTTGAACTGGCTTGGAACCAGAACGGCAACATTTCACTTTGGGTGAATGCAGACGCAACTACTGATCCCGCCAGCGACGCAACCGGTTCAGACTCGAGCGGCAGCGCAATTGGTTCAGTTCGCTTCGGCACCATGTCTAATTCTGGCATTACGGTTCAACTTGATGATTATGAGTCGCGCAGAACGACCGCGATCGGTACGTTGCTGCCAGGCGACGCCAATGCAGATAGTGCGCTGAACATCTTCGACATCATTGCAATGATTAACGAGATTGTTAATGGCACATTGGCGAACGGCTCTCCTGACTTCACCGAAGACGGTCAGGTGAACATCTTCGATATCATTAATGCAATTAATGCGATCGTGAACCCTTAAGGGCAGGAGACTAAATAATGAAAGCTTTGAAAAAAATATTGCTCACCGGAGCCGTGCTATTCAGCGGGTCTGTTCTTGCTGGTGAAGCGGAGCTGGTTGTAAGCCACGCAGACGCTAACAATGGCTCTGTTATCAATTTTGATATTCTAAATGATGCGAACGTTACTGCATTTCAGTTTGACATGAAGCTCAAAGGTGCCAATCTTGCTATTGATACCAAAGATTGCCTGACGGGCTTGCCAGCTACGCACCAGGGCGCCTGTAATTTCTCTAACGGCGTGCTTAAAGTGGTAGTTTACAGCATGCAAAATGCTGATTTGGCATCAGGACCATTGGGTAGCATTTCTCTAAACGTACCCGCCGAAGCGGTTCAAGAAGTCAGCATGGGTGAAGTGTTGATGGGGACGAAAGAGGGCGCCAAAGTAGAGGCGGGCACTTTTGTAGATTCACCTGCAGCGGTAAGAAAACCGTTCGAGCAAGTCGGCGGAACGAATCGAAGTATTAAGTAATTAAAATTCTGTGCTAATATCTCGGGGCCTTTGAAAGGCCCCGAGGCTTTTTGACACTAATTTTTAAAAATTGGGGATTTACAGTGATGAATATTAAAGCGAGTGCACTTGCCTTATTAACAGGCATAGGCTTTGCAGGAATGGTAGCAGCCCAACCGGCGGTGGTTGGTGATACCGTGACTTCTCAGCCTGGATCTACAGGTCAGACTATCGGTCTGGACTATCTCGGTACCGGTTCTGGTGTCGTTGGTGGTCAGTTTATGGTTACCATTGATCCCACTGACGTAACCGTAACGGGTTTGACTTGTGGAAGCGCGGAATTTACCTGCCCAGCAGCGGCAAACAGCTTCACAATTCTGTTTTCTTCTGGCTTGGCGCTGACCGAAGTACAGGACCTGGCTGATGCTGTGGTTATTACCTATGACGTAAGCGGCGCAGCGACCGATCCAACCGATGTATCTGTTGCAATCAGCAATGAGCTATACGGTGACTCAGGTGGCGGTAATGTTGCTCCGAATGGCACCATGAACGGAACCATCCAGATTCGTGACGTTCCGACTGC
>CAZVYE010000003.1:36681-61575 GCA_964630895.1 uncultured Gammaproteobacteria bacterium
GAGCAACGGAACCTACACCTGTACTTATAACGATGGTGTTTCTGCTGGCCAAATGACCAGTGCGGCATTGAGCTGTGACGGCGTTCCAGGTGCACCAGTTCCAGCACCGTCAGCAGGCTCTACGATCTCTGCGACCGTTGGTCCAGTTCCTGCTGGTGCTTCAGGTTCTGCTTCTGCTACCTTCAGCGAAACTGCAGGAACCGGCGGTACTTATGATGTGACTTGCACAATTACCGACAATGGCGGTGGTGCGTTTACTTCTACTCAAGACGGCATGGCGTTCTCTGTACCATCATGTGGCACAGCTAACTTCGTGTTCACAGGTCAGTCTGCATTCTCTGATCCGCAGCCAACTGGTACCGCTTCTTGTGTTTACTCTAACGGCGCAACCGGCACCGTTACCGTAAACCTGGGTATCGTGTTGCTGCCAGAAATCGTTCCGACACTGAGCCAGTGGGGCATGATTTTCATGGCCCTGGTACTAGGCTTCTTCGGCTTCCGCGCGGTTCGCCGTCAGGGAGTTAAAGCATAAGTTTTTGACTATGCTTTGAGCGATAAGCTCTAACTAAGAAAGGGCCGGTTTACCGGCCCTTTTTTTTGCCAGTTTCTCTGCTATTTTCTTTTGAGCCAAAGTTTTTGATTACAACAGACCCGCCGTTCAAAGCTGGAACTCCTTCCGAGTATTGCGTGGCTGTATTTGCTGCACAAACTCATGACTGCGTGGATGTCGAGAGCAATCACATTCTGTCCAAGTCTCGTGTTCCATATCTTAAGCATTTTTGCACCTAGAACGGTGTTGGCCGTAAGCCACAGAAAACGTTAATCGAAGTACTGTGAGTGGTGTTCAATCCTTCCGCTCGCTCATTATCCAATGCCAGATGGATGCACTAGCCCTGGTGCACGCCGGTTATTTGAGTGGCCAATAATCTTAGGTCTTGTTCTGCGATCCATCTGTGGGTGATAGCCAATGTATGGGTACAGAAGGGATGGATTCCGCCATCTGGAGACGACAGCTGATAAAAATTGCCATATCGTTAGCGTGGCAGCCCAGAAAGCGTTATCTCGATGTGTGGGGCGCGACCGGCCAGGGTATTTTTCTTAGGTGACGAGAGATGTTGTGGTTGTTGGGCTGGTTGGGCCGAGGCAAGGACTTGAACCAAGTTGATCGCAGCAGACCCCGAATAGCCCGCATAGACATAGTCTGGGATTAGTCAGTTTAGAAAAAGAGCCATAGTCTGGATAGCTCAGGCTTGGATAGCTCAGGCCTGGTTAGAAAACAGCCAGTGGTGCAGGCATTACGCCCTGATCTTATGCAGGACGTAACTCTAATTTACAACTACAAATCTTAAAGTACCGTGCTGATATTCAACTCGATTGGTGATTTCTCGGTATTTGAAATCGGATCAGACAAGCCTTGCATGTCTCCTGGTTGCGGGGTCGCGTTGCCGCTCTTACTGATGCGAGCGCCAACGATTACCTGGTCGAACATGCTCAGGTTCATGGCAGGGCTCATGCTCATGGACTCGTCCAATATGACCACCAAAGGCAGTTCTGACGCATCAAATCTTTGTATCGCCAGGGGCATCTTGGGACCATTCGCCGCGCGGGCAAATACGAACAGTGTGTCGCCAGGGGACACTTGGTCGCTAAGTTGTGCGTCCAAAGTGAGTCTTACCGTAAGACTTATATCGGATTCAGGCTGATTGCTCGCAACAGTTTCATGTTCAGAATGGTCATGGTTATCAGAGGCCAAAAGGGAATCAGGGTCGTTTCCTGCACGCTGGCGGGCTTCGGTCAGGCGTAGACTGACTTGCTCCCGAATGGTGCCATTCTCTTCCAGCCTGGGCAGAATCTTCTCCCAGCGCTGCACCGACCGTACATAGTTGCCAGCCTCGAAATCTGCCAGTCCACCCAGTAGGAGCGCACTGGTATCTTCTGGATCAATGGCGATTGCTTGTTCTGCAAGATCTCCCACTCGAGGCGGAAACCCTCCTTGCGACGTAGCCAACATGGTCTGGCCTAGTTCCACTAAGACCGGAATTTGATCAGGGGCAATAGAATAGGCTTTCTCGAATGATTCCAGCGCGCCGACCATATCGCCTGTCTGCCGCTGGGCTCTACCCAATTCGACCCAACCGACGGGTGACTCCGGATCCAGCTCAATCGCCCGGTTTAGCGCTTGCAGAGCTTGTTGTTGTTGCCCGATAGCAAGATAGGATCTGCCAAGCAAGAGCCAGTCTTGTGGGTTGTTCGGGTTACTAGATAGGCGTGCCGCAAGGCCTGAAATTGCTTCGTCCATCGCTGGGCCATCCTGCTCGGCAGGGACGGGGCGATTGGTATTAGATTGGGCCGCCGCGCTCGGGGCAGAAGCCAACGATGGTCCAGAAGCAGGTTCAAGGTCTATGGCTTCTGGTTGGCCGACGAACTGATAGAGAAGTACGCTGGACAGCGGTACTATCAGGATAAGCGCAAGCAGCGTCCCTGAGAGCTTCGCAGAGGCTTTTTCATTTGTTTGCAGTGCTTGGTGTCCTAGCTCTTCTAAAACCTCTTGACGTCGCCTCTGGTAGGTTTCTTCATCGATGTGCTCATCGCGGTAAGCCGAGTCTAGAGACTTTAACTTGTCAGCCAGTGCACTGGACTGCCTACTTGCATTCATTTTTTCGGGCATCCCCATTGCTGCGCGAGCTAAAAACGCGAGTGCGATCGCGATGAGCAGTGCCGCGCCGATCCAAAAAGTTATCATTCCCAATCCCTGTCTATGTCTTGATCCAGTTCGGCATCCAGTCGCTGCTGGTCAACGGCCGCCAAGTCTTGCGGTTGGATTCTTTGTCGCTTGCGAATATAAAATACGAGAAAGGCCGCCCCACCGAAAAAGAACAGCGCTGGCGCAAGCCAAAGCGCATAGGTTTTCTCGTTAACGGGAGGCTTATAGAGAATAAAATCGCTATAGCGACTGACCAAAAATTCTTTAATTTCCGCGTCGGTTTTGCCAGCCTCTATCATGCCCAATATTTTGGTGCGCAAATCTTTAGCCAGACCCGCTTCGGAGTCTGCCAAATTTTGATTCATGCACACCATGCAACGAACCTCTTCAATCAGAGCGCGGTATCGTTCTTCGTGCTCCGACGATTGAAACTCGGGAGGTGCTGCCGCGAAAGCCTGAAGGGTGCATGCGCAAGCGAAGATGATCGCGAGCAGCCAATGGTAGCAAGACGTAAAACGAACCACGATTACATGTCCTCAATTCGTGGCAACAAATCGTTTTGCCAGATTTCCGGCGTAACCTCACCGATCACTTTGTGCCGCACAACCCCTTGGGGATCTATTAGAAAAGTCTCTGGAGCCTTATAAACCCCGAACTCGATAGCGACATCGCCGTTATAGTCCACCAGGCTAGCGACATAAGGGTCGCCAAAACGATCCAACCATCGTTTGGCGTCAACTGATTCATCTTTCCAGTTAAGACCATACACGGCAACCTTGCCAGACTTGGCGATATCACTGATGACAGGGTGCTCAACCACGCAAGTAGGGCACCAGCTGCCCCATATGTTGAGCAAGTAAGGTTTGCCCAGCAAGCTGTCTCTGGAAATGCGTCGCTGTGGATCGTAAAGGGTAGGCAGGTCGAATGCAGGCGCTGGTCGTCCAACCAGCGGTGATGGGACCAATTCTCGGTCGCGCCCCAGGCCACTGAACAAGATTATTGCCAGTCCGACGAATAAAATTAAAGGTACGGCCAGACGAATCATCCGCGCGCACCCGCTGTTGCCAACGATGGGCTATCGGCGTCGGCTGTATCAGGCTGGTCCGCGCTTGCATTGCGACGCGCTTCCAGCAAGTAACGACGATCAGATGCTGCGAGCGCGCCGCCAAACATCATGAGTAACGCACCGAGCCAGATCCAGCGCACATATGGCTTAACATATACCCGAACTGCCCAGGCCACGCCATTGGCGTCAAGGGGTTCGCCAAGGGAGACATAAAGATCCCTGGTAAGACCCGGATCGATAGCTGCCTCGGTCATCATTTGATCGCTGTTTACATATATCCGTTTCTCTGGATACAGGTTCGCGACTTGCTTGTCGTCTGCAAATACGGCGAATGTGCCTCGATCTGCGCGATAATTTGGACCTGGTGCTGGCGCCGTGCCTTGGAATTCGAACGTATAACCTGCGACTTCAAAGCGATCGCCTCGCTCCATACGCAGGTCCTTCTCGACGCCGGTGACTTCGACAAATGTCACACCGATCAAAAATACACCTACGCCCAGATGGGCGATAAGCATGCCCCAAACACCACGACTAAACACCGGAATACCAGCGACCCGGCGCTTGGCTTTGCGCGCTCGGCTGATGGCAAACTGAATGGTGGCAAACGCGACCCATAGGCCGCCCGCGATGCCGAAGAAGCCGCGCCAGGACCAGGCATCCGCCATCACCCAGATCAGCAGACTGAGCAACAACGCTGCTGCGGCGACTACAGCGAATTTATTGATCCAACGCTTTGGCTGATCTTTACTCCACTGACTAAACGGGCCGATTGGTAGCAGGACCACAACCGGCACCATGAGCCAGATAAACCAGATGGAGAAGTACGGCGGACCGATGGAAATCTGTCCGAGATTGAGTGCCTCGAGAATCAGGGGGTATACCGTGCCAAGAAGAATAATGGCGGCAAGAATGACCATGACCAGGTTGTTGACCAACATCAAGGCTTCTTTTGAGGCAAGTTGAAACCATCCCCCGCTGGCAACCCTGGGGGCGCGCAGCATATACAGCAACAGCGCGCCACCGGCGACAATGGCCAAAAACGCGAGAATAAACATGCCACGCGAAGGATCGCTGGCAAATGCGTGTACTGAAGTCAGTACACCGGAGCGAACCAGGAATGTCCCTACTAGCGAAAGACTAAAAGCAGCGATGGCCAACAAAATGGTCCAACTCTTGAATGAGCCGCGCTTCTCCGTCATAGCTTGCGAATGGATCAGGGCAGTGCCGACCAGCCATGGCATGAAAGAGGCATTTTCTACCGGATCCCAGAACCACCAACCGCCCCAGCCAAGTTCGTAATAGGCCCACCAGCTGCCCAGGGCAATTCCTAGTGTCAAAAACGCCCAGGCGATATTTGTCCAGGGTCGAGTCCAGCGAACCCAGCGACTATCCAGGCGGCCTTCCAACAGAGCTGCAACTGCAAACGCAAAGGCAACGGAAAAGCCCACGTAGCCGAAATATAGCATTGGCGGATGTATGATCAGGCCAAAATCCTGCAGCAGCGGATTTAAGTCAGCCCCGTCCGGCAAGGCGGGAATATGCCGTTCAAAGGGGTTGGAGGTAAACAGCATGAAACTGATAAACCCAACGCTGATTATGCCCATTACCGCCAGCACACGGGACACATATTTCTGCGGGATTGAGCGGCTAAATCGTGCAACCGCAATTGACCATAAACATAGAATGAGCACCCAAAGTAACAGTGAGCCCTCATGTGCGCCCCAAACTGCCGATACCCGATAGTGCATGGGTAGCAGAGAATTTGAGTTTCTCGCGACGTAGGCGACAGAGAAATCTTGCGTTACAAAGGCATAGACCAGGGCAAGAAACGCCAAAGCTATAAAGAAACAACAAGCATAGGCGGTGGGTCGAGCCAAACGCATCCAGGACTGGTTGCCTGTGTGTGCGCCTACGAGCGGGAAGAAACTTTGAATAATTGCCAGGCAAAGCGCGAGGCAGAGCGCAAATTGCCCTAACTCAGGAATCATCGGTGCTACCCCCAGACTCTGCTTCCGCCAGGGCCGCAGCGACCTCTGGCGGCATATAGTTCTCGTCGTGTTTGGCTAGTACTTCATTGGCACGAAAAACCTGGCCTTCCGTAAGTTTTCCTTGCGCGATAATGCCCTGACCCTCTCGAAACAAGTCCGGCAGAATACCTTCAAACTGCACTGTGATGGTTTCTTGGTAGTCGGTTAGGTCAAATTTGACTTCCAGGCTGTTGGGATCACGGACCACAGATCCATCGACTACCATGCCGCCCAATCTGAAGTTCTGCCCAGTCGGCACTTCATTATTTGCGACTTTGGTTGGCGAATAAAAAAACAAGGCGTTGTCCCGCAGTGCGAAAACGGCCAGCGAAATCGCGGCTGCGACGCCGATAGCGATAGTAGATACTGCGGCCAAACGGCGTTTACGAGTGGGGGTCATTTGCTACACGCTCCAATTTTGCTGCCATTTCGCGCTGCTGCGCAATGACACGTTTTCGCCTGATGTAAGGGGCAATCAAGCTCCAGCCCAGCACTGCAAAGAAGATCCCATAGGCGGTCCAAACGTAAAAACCGTAGCCACCCATGTTTAAAAACTCATTCATCCCTAAGCCTCGCCCCCTAAAATTTTCTGCGCCCACCGCTTGCGGCTTTCTTGCTCGAGTAACATGACACGGCCGCGCTGCAAAACGTTCCCCAAATAATAAAATTTAACCGCAAATGCCATCACAAACAGAGGTGTTGCCATACTAGGGTGAATACCGTCTTCTCCCAGCAGCCGTACGGTCTGGCCCTGGTGCAATGTCGTCCACCACTCTACCGAATAGTGAATAATGGGAATATTGACCAACCCAACCAAAGCGAGCATGGATGCGGCTCGTGCTGCCTTGCGGCGATCTTCAATTGCGGCATATAGCCCCATCACCCCAAGGTAGATAAACAGCAAGATAAGCTCAGAAGTCATACGGGCATCCCACTCCCAATAGGTGCCCCACATGGGCTTACCCCACAACGACCCCGTCGCAAGAGTTATAACGGTAAATGCGGCTCCGATCGGGGCGCTGGCCATGGCAAGTATTTCGGCGGTCTTTATGCGCCAGACCAGACCGACAAAGCCCTGAATACACATGGCCAGGTAGATAAACATCGACATCCAGGCGGAGGGGACGTGGATAAAGATAATGCGATAGCTGTCACCTTGCTGGTAATCAGGCGGCGCAAAGTACAGGCCCTGTACCAGTCCCCAAATCGTCAAGGCTAAAAAGGCAAGCAGCGACCAGGGGATCCAGCGCGTGGCAAATCCATAGAAATACTCGGCTGAGCCAAGCTTATGAAACCAAAGAACAAATTTATTCATGCCATACTGATGCGTAAAGCGGTTGCTACCGCGAAAGGTGCCAGTGTCAAGCTTGCGATGAGCAGTGCCGCCAGCCAAAACAAGCTGCCAGTTGCAGACAAGCCGCTAGACTGCGCTGTCACCGCAGCGGTGGCAAAGATTAACACAGGAATGAACAAAGGCAGTACCAATAAGGCAAGAAAAGTGCCACCTTTACGTAGGCCTACAGTTAGCGCCACACCAATTGCCCCAACGAAGCTCAATACCGGGGTGCCCATAAGCAACGTGAGTAGTGCGAGTCCAATGGAGTCTGCGGGCAATCCATAGGCAAAACCGACGATTGGTGTACACAGTGCGATTGGCAAAGCGACGGTAAACCAATGCACCAATACTTTGATGCTTACCACGACCGCTAGCGGGTGCGGCGACAGCAATAGCTGTTCCAGCGTGCCGTCTTTGTAGTCACTGGCAAACAGTTGGTTCAGGCCGAGCAGCGTGGCGAGCAGCGCTGCAATCCACAATACTGCAGGAGCCACTGCCCGCAGTTGCACCGGATCCGGGCCTAGGCCTAGAGGGAACAGGGTGGCCACCATCACCATGAACAGGACCGGCGTAACAAGCTCGCTACGATTGCGAACGGCCAGGACAAATTCACGTTTTGCCAACGCGATACAGGCGGTGCTGGTCGCTACCATAGTCATTGCCCCACCGCCAATTTTAGTTCTCTAACGTTCTGAAGCTCTGGCACGAACGTGCCGTGGCTGGTGGTAATCGCCATCCCACCCTCTACCAGGTGCGTGCTGAGCAGGCGATCCACTAATCGGATGCCTTCGGCGTCCAGATTGCTGTAAGGCTCATCCAGTAGCCAAATTTCTCCTGGGTTGAGCAGTAAACGGGCGAGTGCAAGTCGCTTGCGCTGGCCTGCCGAAAGCTGTCGAGCTTCGGTGTAGCGATAGGGACCCAGTCTGACTGAATCCAACACACTGCGCGGACTTTGCCCTTTGCGAGTGCCGGTGAAGCCTGCCCAAAATTCTGTGTTCTCCAGGCAACTGAGTTCGTCTTTCAATCCAAGCTGGTGCCCCAGATACTGGACGGCTGCGCCTGCTTCCGCGCTACCAGGCCTAAGCGCGTTACCATACAGTGATATTTGCGCGTTTTCCGGCTTGGGTAACAGGCCTGCGAGAAGCCGAAGCAGGGTCGTCTTGCCGCTACCATTTTCTCCTCGCACCACCATTAGTTCACCGCTGGACAGGGTGAATTCCACCGGCTGTAAAGTGGTAATCTGGTCGCGCTGAAATGACAGATTGCTAACCGAAAGCATTGCGGTCCGATTTGGGGCAAAAGCGGGTATGCTACTGGTTTTGCGTCGCCAATTCGATACAGTCGGAGAACTCTGGGTATCGGCGGTGCCAACTTTCTAAAGTTTTCTCGTCCAACCCGTGACAAAATCGCAATGTAACCAGGCTCGAATTCATCACCAGATACGCAAGCTGGTTCCAGGTTGCAGCAAGTTCATCACCTAAATCGCGACTCGCACCACCAATCCAAAGCCCAGCCTCAATAGGCCATTTCGCGTTCGGGTCGACAGCTAATCCAGGGGCTGTTTCAACGCCAGATCTTGATAGCGATTCCTGCAATTTGCGCAATCGTTTTGTGTTTTCGCGGTCAGATAGTTGACACGCATATGGATTGAACGGCGTGAAATATATTGAAGGCGTAGGCAGATCTGAAGGTACTGATTGGCCAACTCGCAAGATGCATGTTGCCCCGGCTGATTTCGTCGTTATGTGATACTCAGTGGCAATAAAGGCCTGAATCAGCTTCTCGTCTACCATGGTCGAGTATATCGGACAGGCGGGCTGGATAACGTCCTATCTGGCACAACCGAATCCCTCGTATTTAATCTAAAGGGCGTAAAGTTAGCATGCACATTTGGCAAATTCTTTGCGATCTGCTACTAAACAGCATGCTGACAGCGAAAAAATTAACCTCGGGAGAATAGCGTGAATCATGCTTTGCTTACTGCTTTGATCGCCACGATCAGCTTCAGTTCATTGGCAATAAGGGCGGATGAGAAGATCGCTCCTAAGGGAAACTCTACTCCTTCCAGTTCAGCAGAACTCGCGCCGCAGCCTTATATCGTTCAATTTCGCGCGCCGAGTGTGATCAGTCAGCTAAAAAGCTCCGGGGCTCCGCGAGCAAAAAGTGGCGAGATCCAAGCTGGTGTTCTGCAATCCCCTGATGCGATCGCTTATACGGCAGAGCTGGATACGATTAGCCGTGCGGCGCGCAGTAAGGCAGAAGCCACCATTGGCAGAACCATCACCACAGACGGAGAATTTCGTCTTGCTACAAATGGCTCAGTCTGGCACCTCACGCAAGACGAGGCCGAACGTCTGTCTGAGCTGTCAGAAGTATCCTATATAGTTCCAGATTTTGTTGTGCCAATGTTGACCGACGCGGGGCCACGCTTTATTGGCGCGGAGGATGTTTGGAATGGGTCAGCTACCAACGACTCAGGACATCTTGGTGAAGGCGTAGTGGTTGGCGTGTTTGACTCCGGCGTAAACTGGGATCACCCGGCGTTTGCGGATGTGGGTGGTGACGGCTACAACCACAATAACCCCAAGGGCACCACTTTTGGTCTATGTAGCAATCCCAGCGTTCCCTGTAATGACAAACTTATCGGCGTATATGAATTTACCGTCGAAGAAGTAAACGGCAGGGACCTGGATGGGCATGGCACGCACGTTTCCAGTACCGCCATCGGCAACCGTAGAACGACCCAGTTTAATTCCCAAACGGCGACAGATTCCTTTGAAATATCTGGGGTTGCACCTCATGCAAACCTCATCTCGTACAAAGTCTGCCGCGCGGATGATCCAGACACTGCGGAAGATGAAGAAGGCTGCCGAGGGTCGAATATCTTGGCGGCGATGGACCAGGCAGTAGCAGATGGCGTTGATATCATCAATTACTCGCTGGGCAGTCCCAACACATTTAGCCCCTGGAGTGCCTCTAATGCGCCGATCGCCAGAGGCATGTTGGATCTGCGCAGCGCCGGGATACTGGTTGTTGCGGCTGCAGGGAACAGTGGGCCCGGAGCTGGCTCTATTGATAATCCCGCGCACGCCCCATGGGTTATGGCGGTTGCCAATATCACCCATGATCGAGAGTTTATTAATGTGCTGCAAAACTTGCAGGGCGGTGCCAGCATGCCACCGCCGGATTTGGTGGGCGTAGGTATATCTGGGGGGTTAGGATCGACGCCTATCGTGCACGCTCGCGATTTTGGCAATGCATTGTGCGGTGCTGGTCAGCCTGAGTTACAACCATCATGTGGGCAGCTTCAAGGCACCACGAATCCATTCCCGCCAGGCACATTCAATGGCGAAATCGTCGTTTGCGATCGGGGCGACTACGGGCGTATAGAGAAGGGATTTAACGTACTTCAGGCCGGAGCGGGCGGCTACATCCTTGCAAACACAGATGCACAGGGAGAAAGCATAGTTGCGGATGACCATTGCCTGCCCGCAGTGCATTTGGGTGATACTGCGGGGGACCTCCTGCGAGACTGGCTTGATTCAGGCAACAACCACACCGGTGAGATTTCCGGGCAAACTGCATCTATCGACCCTAACCTGGGCGACGTGATCAGCATTAGCAGCTCTCGTGGTCCCGCGATCGGGCTGAGTGGCATATTGAAGCCGGACCTGGCCGCTCCAGGAACCAATATTCTGGCCGCAGACTATTTGAGTAATGGTCCGACGTTCTTGAGCGGCACGTCCATGGCATCGCCCCATGTGGCAGGTGCGGCGGCATTGTTGCTTTCGATTGACTCCAGCCTCACGCCGGCCCAATTGCATTCCATGTTAATGACATCAGCGCGCAATGAAAATCTGCGCCAGTTTGACGCCACCTCCGCTACTGGCTTGGACTTTGGCGCAGGCCGCACCCGGGTCGATCTGGCCGCCCAGCAGGGTCTGTTTTTGAACGTAACCACTAGCGAATTCCTTGCCGCAGACCCGGCCGCTGGCGGCGCGCCATCCAATCTGAATCTGCCAGGCCTGGTGAACCTCGGCTGCAATGGACAATGTACTTTTAGTCGCCGTGTAACTGGACTGGAGAACAGCAGCTGGACGGTTGACGTTTCTGGCCCAGAAGGACTGGAAGTAGTGGTAGAGCCATCCACGTTTACGCTAAATGCTGGACAAACGCGCACGCTTTCGATTGAAGTAACTATTGGCAGCATCGAGCTACTGGGTCGTTCCATTACTGGCGCTGTGCGACTGATACCTAGTATCAATAGTCTGGTTGAGGCTGAGTTGCCTTTGGAGTTATACGCAGACCCGGGCAATTTGCCCAGTCGAATAGATATACAGACGACCGCAGATCGCGGCTCAGAGCTAGTGCAGTTTGACGGCCTGGCTGCATTGGAGGGCGTCGCGTTTAACACGGCCGGTCTTCGGCGCGCCCGCAGCGCACAGCAAAACCTGAGCGTGGATAGCGATAACTCAGATCCCTATGATGATGTGGGTGATGGCGCATTTTTTACCAATATTACGCTGAACAACGATGGTGGAGTAATTATCGCGGAGACAGTCGCCGGTCTGTCTGGAGATATAGATATCTACGTTGGTTTAGATTTGACCGGAGAAGGCAGTCCGCAAGAATTTGAGGAGCTTTGTGCCAGCATTACCAGCACCGCAAATGAGCAGTGTGTAATCGAGAACGCAGCAGCGGGCACTTATTGGATTTTGGCGCATAATTTCAGTAACAACAGCGCCAACAGTTCGGTTAGATTCACTTACACGGCGTTGGAGCCGCAGCCACAGGGGCTGACCGCAACTGGTCCTGGCAATATCCCCGCGAATGCTGCTTTCGACGCCAGAATAATATGGGACCGGCCACAGATGCAGCCAGGCGAACTCTGGTATGGAGCATTGCTGCTGCAAGGCGAGCAATCAGATTCAGTATTGGGAACAGTCCCAATTCGCCTGACCCGAATTGGCCGAAACAGTGGTGCTGACCCACTAAACCTCGATGCATACGAGCCATATCCATTGGCACCCGGGGAAGATGCCACCGTTAGCATCGCGCCAGGCGAGGGGCACGGTAAGATTTTCGTAGACATAGCCGACGCAACGACGGAGCTTTCCGTGTCTATGACGTCCGATATTGCGGTAGACCTGCATTTGATACCTGCCGATCGCAGTTATCCAACGCCTGGAGTTGCCGTAACGCCAGCTTTGAGCGCCGCAGCGGCCAGTGATACGGGCAACGCGCTAAGTAAATCACTGACACTAACTGGCAATAGTCTGAATGCTGGGCGTTACTACATTGTTCCGGTTAACAATAATGCGAACGCATTCGCCATCGTGGACATATCGGTGACTACCCAGGCGGCTGACAATTCCATAACGCCGGTACCTGGACTTTACTTTAATCCCGAGAGAAACGGTGCGGGCTTCAATCTGAATATCGTCGGCAACCAGCTTATTATCGAGTGGTATACCTATTTGGAAGATGGGACGCCCACCTGGTACCTGGCACAAGGGGAATTGCCAGAGTCTGGCGATCGCTGGAACGCTGATTTGAATTTCTTCAGCTGGAATGGGAGTTCGGCTACCGCAACAGTGGTGGGCGAAGCGATCCTGACGTTTGAGGCACCTAATCGACTGGTATTCAATTATCGCGTCAACGGTCGAGCTGGCAGCGAGCTATACGAGGCCATTATTAGTGATCCAAGTTGCGCAGCGCAGGGTAATGCGGCAGAGCAGACCGGGTTGTGGTTTGTTCCAACGAAACCTGGTTTCGGCTATTCAATTCTGAGCCTGAATGACAGCCAGGTTCATATTAACTATCTCTACGATGGTTTCGGCTTTCCGCGCTGGGTTCTGGGTCAGGCTGAAGTCGGCATGGCGGGTGAACTTTCGCTGGCGCAGTTTTTTGGATTCTGTCCCACCTGCTCCTTTGTTGCGACGACTTCAGAGCCCGTAGGCAGCAACGCGGTTTCTTTTGACGGCAATAACGGCGGTTCAGTAGCGACGGAGGTAGATTTTGTTCAGACCGTTCCAGGAGAGTGGATGGAGTCGGGAACGTGGTCGAATCTTACACCGACGTTCTCTTGTGACAATTGATAATATTTGAACTACTTATCACGGTTGCAGGATACAGTGGCTTTTGCCACACTCGGTTCAGGTGAAGGAGTCTGGGCTGATATCAGCCCGGAAAAGAGCTCGGATAGGCTCCTGGTTTAAGAAGCCAGGGCTGATTGAGGTTGAGAAAACATGTTAGGTAAGTTCCATAGGTCTTTGTTTGTTGTGGCATTTCTTGCGTTTCTTTTGGCGCTGCCACTGGGTGCGCAGGAGAACACAGCAGATGACCAGGCAAATACCGATCAAGCGACAGATGAGCAGGAAGATCGGGAAAGTCGTCGACTAAAGCGTTTGCGGGATTCGCTCACTACCAGCTCTGATCAAGATTGGGTTCCCACTATTGACGGTGGGGATCGGATGGTCGAACACGATCGAAAGATTCAAATCGGCAATCAGCTGCTGGAGAAAGGTGATCTTATTACTCCAGCGGATGCCAATGCAGTGAAATACTTTAATGACGCGTTGGAAATAGATCCCAATAGCCCAGAAGCGCAGGCAGGCATTGATGCAGTTGCAGCGGCTTTGCTACAGCAGGCCCGAGCGGCGGCAGATGTAAACAACCGACAGCGAGCTATCGATTTGATAGCCAGTATTCGTGCCATTAGACCAAATTACGCGGGTCTAGCCAGTTTGGAGCGACAGTTGTCGCGGGCAGACGAGGTTGAGCAAATGCTCACCACGGCGAGGGAGCAGCTGGCAGCCAGTCAGCTAATTCAGCCTGAGGGAGATAACGCGTGGGAGACAATCCAGGCAATCATCGCGATTGACTCAGGCAACGAAGCAGCGGCGGAGATTTCCACCGAAATCAAGCGCGGAATGCAGGCGCGTGCAGAGGCCGCACTAAATTCTGACGATTTTGAAGCAGCGTTTGGCGTTTTAGATCAGGCGGATGCGCTTTGGCCTGACGACCAGGACCTGGCAACGCTGCGGGTCGCCATAAGTCAGGCACAGCAGGACGCCTGGCAGACTTTGGCGGAAGAGGTGAGTAACGATATCGGCAGTGACCGATTAGAGGCGGCCGCAAGTAAGATTGATGCACTGAAGTCTTCAGGGTTTGCGGGCGACATAGCCGGACTGGAAGCAGAGCTGGAAGAGGCGCGCATCTTGCGAAGCTTTAATGCTGGAGACAGTCTGACTGATCCCTTTACCGACGGCAGTGGCAGTGGCCCACAAATGATAATAATCGGTAGAGGAGAGTTTGAGATGGGCTCTCCGCGCCGTGAGCGGGGTCGTAGCGATAACGAAGGCCCACAGCAAAGGATACAGTTCAATCGTCCCTTCGCCATGGGGGTTTACGAGGTAACGGTGGGTCAGTTTCGCCAGTTTATTAGCGAAACGGGCTATGTCACCGATGCCGAGAAAACCGGTTCTTCTACCATATACAACGTATTAGGCGGTTCCCTTAAGACCGAAGACGGGGTGACCTGGAGCATGGACTTCTCCGGCCAGGAAGCAGACGACGAGACGCCCGTAGTGCACGTGTCCTGGAATGATGCAAACGCCTACGCAAGCTGGTTGTCGGAAAAGACCGGTCAGACGTATCGCCTGCCTAGTGAAGCCGAGTTTGAATATGCCCTGCGAGCAGGCACTGATTCTGAATACTGGTGGGGCGATGGTACACCCAGAGACGAGGTGGAGAATCTCACCGGGGACGGCGATAAGCTAGCCGGGCGTTGGGAATGGCCAAGTCCATTCAGGCGCTATCGAGATAATCACTGGGGCCCGGCACCAATCGGAACATTTGTCGCGAATCCCTTTGGGCTTTTTGATATAGGTGGTAACGCAATGGAGTGGGTTGCGGATTGCTATTCCGGCAGCCTAGAAGGCATAGATCCAAACGGCGCACCGAGGACTGACGGATCTTGCAATCTGCGCGTGCTGAAAGGCGGCTCTTGGGCTAGTCCACCAGACCTGGTTCGGTCTGCGTATCGCTCATCCGCTCAAGACAATCGCACGTCTTGCCTCATTGGCTTTAGAGTAGTCAGAGCGCTTTAGGTCAAAGTTGCGTCTTCCTGTTGTCTTTTCGGCAACAGGAATTTCGCGGGTAGGAGTGGGCGCGTGCTAAGGGTGCCTGCTAAGGGTGCCTGCTAAGGGTGCCTGCTAAGGGTGTCCGCCTCTGGCATTTTCCCAGGCCTCGGTGTCATTTGCTTAAAACAATATTGTCTAGCGGCGCAAGCTCAGCCAGCTTGTCGTCTATCATCCTCGCTGCAGCATCAAAATCTATCTCCGTTAGCGCAGACTTCTGAGCGGTGAGTTCCGTTAGAATCTCCTGGTTCACGCGACCTCGTGTCTGTGCTTCCGCATAGGGGATACGCCGAAACATCACCATGTTGTAGCGGGGAACAAAATGATTGGGGTGGCGCTCTTCCAACTCCAATGCTAGCGCTCGTTTGAGACGATAATTGGGGTCGATTACTGCGCTTCGCATTTCGATGTAGTTTTCTAACGCCATATCTGCAATGGCTTCAGCGTTGGGTTTCCGGCGCATTTGAAACTTTTCGAAGGCCTGATCCCATCGGTCGCTGCTAGCAATGCAATCGTCCATTACTTCACAGTCTTCAAAAGCGCAATTCATTCCTTGTCCATGGAACGGGACGATGGCATGGGCGGCATCTCCCAGCAGGGCGAGTCTGCCGTCCGTGTGCCAACGTGGACAACGAACGGTTCCAAGTACTCCAACCGGGTTTTCCAGAAATTGCTTGGTAAGATTCGGAATCGTCGGTACAGCATCGCTAAAGTGGTCTGCAAAAAAGCCGGCAACGCTGGCCTGTGAATCCAGTTCTGCAAACGAGGGTGAGCCTTCGTTTTGCATAAATAATGTATTCGTGAAACTGCCGTCGGTGTTCGGCAATGCAATCATCATGTATCCACCCCTGGGCCAAATATGCAGACCTTCAGGGTTAAGTTGAAAGCCATTTTCTGGCCCCGGCGGAACAGTGAGCTCTTTGTAGCCGTGGTCCAGCAACTGGGCGTCAGTTTCAAAATCTAGATACTTTTCCAAAGACTGTCGTGCCGGAGAACCCGCGCCATCACATGCGATCGCCGGTTGGCATGATTTGGTATAGGAGCGGTTTGAAACCTGATCTTTGAGCGTGGCTTGCCCAGATCCCAGATCAATGCTCTCGAGGCTTTGGTTAAAGTGTATGCGCACACGTTTACTGTCTTCAGCCGCGTCTAACAGGGCAACATTCAGCAAACCACGATGCACCGAATAGATCACTTCCTCTGGGCGCTGCCCGTAAGGCTGCAGGTGAACCGCGCCCTCTATGGGATGCACGATGCGTCCACGCATAGGCAGCGCAAAATGTGCCACACGGTGATGTAAACCGACCTGTTTGAGCGCGTGAATTCCCCGTTCTGCTAGCGCCAGATTGATAGACCTTCCTGCGGGAACGTCGTCGCGGCGCGGGTCTGGATTACGTTCAAAGACTTCGACCTGGAACCCTCTGCGCGCCAAGAATACGGCCATAAGGCTGCCAGCAAGCCCGGCTCCAAAAATCGTTACGGATTGCGTGTCTGCAATACTTTGCTGCATTTTAGTTCTCTAGCGCGCCGGCCAGGGCCTGAGCAAAATCGACGACGTCGAGATAGCGGTTATAAAGGGGCGTAGGTGCGATGCGAATAACGTTCGGTTCGCGCCAGTCGCACACCACGCCTGCATTTGTGAGCTTATCGAAAATATCTTTGCCGCCGGCAACTTCCAGTGAGAGCTGGCAGCCGCGATGCTCAGGTTCCGGAGGAGTCAATATGTGCACTGACTCCGGGAACAGATGGAGCAGGGTGTTTTCCAGGAAATTGGTTAATTCGACGGATTTCTCTCTCAGAGGCTGCATACCGCCGGCTTCAGCAAACACTTCGAGCGAAACTCTGACGGGCGCCAAAGCCATAATTGGTGGATTACTCAGCTGCCAACCTTCTGCACCTTTGGCTGGAACAAATTCAGGTCCCATTTTAAAGCGGGACTCTTGTTCATGGCCCCACCAGCCAGCAAACCTGGGCAGAGCGGGATCGTCCTGATGGGCCTCATGTACAAAGCATCCTGCGACGGCGCCAGGCCCGCTATTGAGGTATTTGTACGAACACCAAACGGCAAAGTCGGGTGCCCAGTCATGCAATTGCAATGGAATGTTGCCTGCGGCATGGGCTAAATCAAACCCCACGCGGCAACCCTTCCTACGCGCAATCTCAGCAATGCTTTTTAGATCTTGTAGCTGACCTGAGTAGTACTGCACACCTGGCATGAGCACCAGCGCAACTTCTTTGCCGTGCTTGTCTAAGTACTGCGCCAGGGTATCGACGCTTAATGTAGCCGAGCCGGGTTCGTCTTCCAGTTCTATCAATGCGTCCTGGGGGTCATACCCATGGAAGCGAATCTGGGAATGGCAGGCGTAGCGGTCGGAAGGAAAGGCATGTTTTTCTATAAGAATTTTGTATCGCTGCTTGGTTGGTCTATAAAAACTAACCATCATTAAGTGCAAATTCGCCGTCAGCGAATTCATTGCGACAACTTCTGTTGGCAGCGCGCCCACCAGGTCCGCCAGTGGCTGGGTAAGATTTTCGTGGTAGGGCATCCACGGATATTTGCCTTCAAAGTGGCCATCTACGCCGTGCTTAGCCCAATGGCTTAGTTCCGCCTCCATCTCGGCGGCAAGCCGTTTGGGTTGCAGTCCCAGTGAATTGCCGCAGAAGTAGATTTTTTCCCGTCCATCCGAACATTGTGGGATGTGGAATTCGTTTCTAAATTTGGCTAGCGCATCCTTGGCGTCTAGCGCCGCGGCGCGCTCTCTTAGCGCACTAAAGGACCGCGCGGTCATGAGCTTCCTCGTCAATAAAGTCTGCTACATCCAGGCCGAGCCATTCCAGGGCCGTACCGTGGAAAATTCGCTCCCGTTGCTGCTGGGAAAGGTCTGCCTGGTCCACAATGCCTCCTGGCCGTTGTTCGCCCAAAGGAAATGGATAGTCGGAGCCCAGCATGATGGAGTCTGCGCCCACCAGGTCGACCAGATACTCAAACGCCTTAAGGTCGTGCACCACGGAATCCAGATAGAATTTTCCAATATATTCTCTAGGGCCTTTATCGTTATCCACAGCAACCAGATCCGGACGCATGTTAAAACCATGCTCAATGCGTCCCAGCGTGTAGGGGAACGAGCCGCCGCCATGGGCGAAGCACACTTTCAGGCCTTCCAGGCGTTCCAGCACGCCGCCAAAAATCATCGAGCAAATAGCCCGGCTTTGTTCTGCCGGCATCCCGACTAGCCATGGCAACCAATACTTGGGCATGCTCTCGGTGCCCATCATCTCCCAGGGATGAATCAGACAGGCCATGTCCAAGTCGCGCATGGCGGCAAATACGTCAAACAGCTCCGGCGCGTCCAGGTTCCAATCATTGATATGAGAACCAATCTGAACACCTCGCAACCCGATTTTCTGGCAGCGCTCAAGTTCGGCAATGGCCCGGCTGGGTGACTGCATGGGCAACGTGCCAAGACCAATAATATGCCGCGGGTGCTTTTCTACCAGTCCCGCCAAATGATCATTTAGGTAAGCAGCAAGCTCTGCGGCATGCTTTGGTTCCGCCCAGTAGCTAAACATAACCGGTACCGTTGAGACCACTTGCACCTGCACGCCAAACTCTGCGTATTCTTCAATCCGCACCGCAGGGTCATAACAGTTTGCCCAGACCTCGCGAAAGAACTTGCCGTCGCGATAGATGCGCGTTCGATTGTCGGCTTTGTTCATGTAAGGAAAACCAGCAACGCCGTATTTCTCGCTTAGGTTGGGCCAGTCGTCAGGCAGAATGTGGGCGTGAGTATCAATCTTCAGCATAACTTAGGCGCTCCCTGGCGCTGGATTAAGATGACCGCATTGGTCGCAGGTACGTAGGCTCTCGCTACCGTAGAAGCGTTCGAATACCGGGCCAAACTGGGTCTCGATATTTTCCAGCACAAAGTACTCCTCATAGAGTTTGTGGTCGCATTTTTCGCAAAACCACATCAAGCCATCTTGTTCTTCCGGTAGCCGTTTACGCTCTATAACCAAACCAACGGTATTCTCAAATCGCTGCGGTGAATGGGGCACTTTGGGCGGCAGTAAAAAAATCTCGCCTTCTCGAATCGGAACATCCCGAGACTGGCCCTGGTCGATGATTTTCAAGAGCATGTCACCCTCGACCTGGTAAAAAAACTCCGGACCCTCATCGTAGTGATAATCGGTGCGGGAGTTGGGTCCGCCCACCACCATGCAAATAAAATCAGCGTCTTCCCAAATTACTTTATTGCAAACTGGTGGTTTGAGCAGATGACGGTGTTCTTCGATCCAGTTTTTGAAGTTAAACGGTGGTGTAATCACGATTTGTCCCCTAGGTGTGCAATGCACTTGAGTTCCACAGCGATAGGCGTGGGCAGTGCGCTGATCTCCATGGTGGTTCGACAAGGCTGGTTGCTTGCAAAGTATTCCGCATACAAGGCGTTAAAGGTAGCAAAGTCGCGCTGCATATCCGTCAGGAATACAGTCACGTCCACCAGGTCGTCCCAGTCCGCACCGGCATTCTCTAAAATGATTCGAACATTGTCGAAAACGGACCGACATTGGGCAGCAATGTCGTACTGGCTCACGTTGCCGTTGTCGTCGTATTTGTTGCCTGGAATCTCGTCGGTACCCGGCCGTCTTGGACCAACTCCAGATAAAAATAATAAGTCGCCCACGCGGCGAGCGTGAGGATATGCCCCAACTGGCGCAGGTGCTTTATCGGTTTCAAATTTCGATGATGTCATGACTGTCCTTACGACAAACTGATGCAAACATTTTTGGGTTCGGTGAAAAATCGCATGGCTTCAAAACCACCCTCTCGTCCAAGTCCCGATGATTTAACGCCACCGAATGGCGTACGGAGGTCTCTGGCGAGCCACGTATTGATCCATACAATCCCAGCTTCTACGTCCCGGGCGACGCGATGGCAGCGCTGAATATCGCGGCTAAAAATCATGGCCGCCAAGCCGTAATCAACGGCATTTGCTTTGGATATAGCTTCTGCTTCTGTTGCAAATGGTTCGATGGTAACCACTGGACCAAAAATCTCTTCTTGGTTGGTCGCGCATTGTTGGTCCAATCCCTCAATCACGGTAGGCGCAACAAAATAACCATTCTGGCAGCGACCATCTATACGCAAGGCCTCGCCGCCGCAAAGTATATTGCCACCCTCATCGCGTGCCCGCTGTATACAAGCCAGGACTTTCTCTTGATGCGCAGCAGAAACCAAGGCGCCCTGTTGATTGACCGAAGACCTTGGGTCGCCTACCTTGAGTGCTTTAACCGAGGCGACAAATCGAGCCTTAAATTCTTCGTAAATCTTGGCATCCACCAGTATCCGCGATCCGCATAAACAAATCTGACCCTGATTACTAAAGCCTGCGCGCACCGCTTCTGGCACGGCATGATCTAGATCAGCGTCAGAGAATATCAGGGTAGGGTTTTTGCCACCGAGTTCCAATGAGGTCTTTTTGAGATTGCCGGCCAGGTTTTCGGCGATCCACTGTCCTGCGCGCGTGCTGCCCGTGAAGGAGACGGCCTGGATATTCGGGTGGGTTACCAGGGGCTGACCGGTGGTTGGACCATCACCGTGAATGATATTCAAAACACCGTCGGGAAATCCAATCTCTGCCGCCAGCTCTGCCAGGCGAAAGGCGGTGGCGGGAGTTACTTCGGATGGTTTGGCAACCACCGTATTCCCAGCGGCCAAAGCCGGTGCAATTTTCCAGGTAAACAGATAAAGGGGTAGATTCCAGGGCGAAATACACGCCACTGGGCCCAAAGGGGCGCGTAGCGTGTAATTTACCATTTGCGCGCTGCTATGGGATTCAGACGCGAACTGAGTTGCCGCGTTGGCAAAAAACCTTAGGTTGGCTACTGCCCGCGGAATGTCTACCTGGGCAGCCACGTGGACTGGTTTGCCGCTATCCTGGCTTTCTAATTCGGCCAGCGAATCGGCATTGCGTTCTACCGCATCTGCCAGTTCCATTAGCCAGAGAGACCGCGTTTCCGCCGACTCTCTGGACCATGTTGCATATGCTTGCCGGGCTGCCTCGACCGCTTGATCTACGGTGTCGGATGCACTATTCGGGCACTGACCGAAGCTTTGGCCAGTGGCGGGTTCAATAAGGTCGATCAGAGTGCTTTCAGCAACGAACTGACCGCCAATGTAGTTTTTGATAAGCATGAGGCTGGGCATTTTACATGCCATCGGCCATGGTCCGAAAGGCCGCATTAATTTATCTCTGTCGCTATGGTGTTGCGGCCATAAAATCCAGGTCTATCTCAGGAAATTTTCTGAGGAAGTGGCGCTGGCGAGGGTTCGGGCGCTACCATACCGCGCTTTTACTGCGCTAATTTCATGAATCAGAATTTTCAGGCGGCGGTCGCGGCGTTACAACAGGGTGACTTGGACAAGGCTGGGGAACTGGCCGCGTCTATGCTGGCCCAGTCAGAGCACCCTCAGGTACAACACTTGCTCGGTGTGATTCGGTTCCAGCAGGGCGATGAGAAATCCGGTAGAGAGTTGCTTGATGCCGCCGTAAAAGGGGCGCCTCAAGATCCGGAAATTGAGTTTAACTATGGCACGGCGCTGGTAAATGCGGGGGCATTGCAAGAGGCGGTTGAACACTTTGAAACCTGTCTGTCTATTCAGGCTGATCATCTGCCGGCTTTGAATAGCCTGGGAAGCGCGTGGATTGGTTTGGGCGAACATAATCAGGCGCGGGACGTGTTGATAAAGGCAACACGCATTGCGCCAGGCTATGCACGTGCGCACTATAATCTCGCCACATCCTATTTGCAGACCGGAGATGACGAGCAGGCAGAAGCATCTCTCAATCGCGCTTTGGCCAATCAACCCGATCATATTCCCTCGGCGGTAGAGATCGCCCGGCTGCAGATTGCTCGTGGCCAGGCGGGTCATGCTGCGCAAATGCTAAAGCCCTTGCTTGCGATCGGCCAGGAGCAGCCTGAGTTGCACGCAGTCTATGGCGCGGCTTTGAACGCGCTGCTGCAATTCGACGATGCGGTGGCGCATTATGAACAGGCCATCGCGTTACACCCGGAAAATCCTGATCACTGGAACAACCTGTCCAATCCGCTATTGGCGATGCAGCGCGCAACGGATGCGCAGCATGCGCTGAGGCGCGCACTGGAGTTAGATCCAGACCACCAGCTGGCAAAACTTAATCTGGCAACGGCACTGGAGCTCAACAATCAGGTCGATGAAGCACAGTCGGTAGCGGAAGAATTGATCGCGTCAGATGACGATTTAGCGGACGCGGCCAGGATCATCATGGCCCGTATTTGTGCCAGATCGAAAGATCACCAGGCTGCATTGGGCCATATTGGGAAGATAAATCTAGCAGCACTCAACGAAGAGCAACAACGGGACTACTACTTTGTTCAGGGTAAGTGTCTGGACATTGCTGGCGAATACGAGGCGGCTTTTGAAAGTTTTTCCAAAGGCAATGATTCTGCCCGAGAACGTTACGAACGCGGATTACCCAGTGGCGCTCGCCAGCAGGAGCTGCTGGTTGATAAAACCGAAGCGTTGCTGCAGTCGTTCGATAAGCAATGGTGGGAATCCACGCCGTCTGCTGAGCATACTTACGCCAGCCCTATGGTGTTGTGTGGATTTCAGCGATCTGGAACGACTTTGCTGGATACACTGTTAGGTGGGCACAGCCAAATCGCCGTGTTGGAAGAACGCCCCATGCTCGATGCGGTAGTTGCGCAAATGGAGGCGGCTAATATCGAGTATCCAAGCGGGGTTTCTCACATGATGAAAAGTGCCTGGTATCAAGCCGCTCGCACTTATTGGCAGGAAGCGAAATTATATATGCAGGGTCAGGATCAGACTGCGGAGCAACTATTGCTGGATAAATCGCCATTACACACCAGTCATTTGCCGTTTATATTGAAGCTGTTTCCCCAGGCCAAGGCTATCGTGATGCTACGCCACCCTGCAGATGTGGTGCTCAGTAATTTCATGCAAGATTTTACGGTGACCGACGCCATGGTGGCCTACACCCGGATGGACTCAATCGCAAAAGCGTATGCGGCGACCATGTCGGCATGGCTGCAATATCGTGAGTTTCTCGGTGATCAGGCAATGCAGATTCGCTATGAAGACTTGGTGGAGCAGCCAGAATCAGAATTGAAGGGGCTGTTAGCGTACCTTGGATTGGCGTGGGAAGAGGGGCTAGCTGACTCGACTACCAGCGCCAAAGCTCGTGGATTTATAGCCACACCGAGCTATGCCGATGTGGCTGAGCCAATATACAAGCGAGCAAGTGGCCGCTGGCGCAACTACGTCCAGTATCTTGAACCCGTGTGGCCCACTTTAGAACCGTATATTGCGGAATTTGGCTACGAGACCTGACACAGAGTCAGATTGAACGCATGCGTCCGCCGTCCACAGCAATACTTTGACCGGTAACATATGCGGCCGCCGGGGTTGCCAGGAAAGCAGCCATTGCCGCCACTTCCTTAGGTTCGGCAAATCGCCCAAACGGGACCTGGCTGCGCATATTCGTCGCAACCTCATGGATATCCTGTCCAGATTTCGCCGCGCGATTCTCAATAATTGCATCTAATCGTCGAGTCTGGGTAAAACCGGGAAGCACGTTGTTGATGCAAATCTGGTCCGGGCCCAGTTCGTGGGCTAAGGTTTTCGCCCAGCCGGCCACAGCAGCACGTATGGTGTTAGATACACCCAGGCCTGGGATGGGTTCGCGGACCGACGTTGATACGATGTTGATGACGCGACCATAATCGGCAGCGCGCATGCCTGGAAGGGCCGCCTGTAGAATAGTCTGTGCCGCAACCAGATGCCGTTGGAATGCCTGGATGAATGCATTCGCGTCTGCTTGAATCAGCGGGCCGCCGGGCGGACCACCAGTGTTGTTAATAATGATGTGCGTCGGATGCGCGTTGAAATGATCCGCGATGCTTTTTTGTAATGCGTCGGTGTCATCCAAGTCCAGGGGCAGCAGCTGCGCGTCGACGCCAGTTTCCCCAGAAATTTCTGCTTTGACCTGCGCTAAGCTGTCTTCAGAACGGGCCAGCAGGGTAAGGCTCGCACCCATTTGTGCCAGCTCAAGCGCAATAGCTGCGCCTATCCCGTGGCTCGCGCCGCACACTAACGCATGTTTTCCTGAAAGATTCATATCCATGATTAAAACTCCGCGCTGCCCGGTACTCTTGGGTAAGGAATGATATCGCGGACGTTGGACATGCCGGTAATGTAGCTGACCACCCGCTCAAACCCCAGGCCAAAACCAGCGTGGGGTACGCTGCCGTATCGACGTAGATCCAGATACCAATCGTATGCTGCAGGATCCAGGTTTTCGTGTTCTGCCATGCGTGCCTGAAGTACATCCAGGCGTTCTTCCCGTTGCGCGCCGCCGATGATTTCCCCGATGCCTGGAGCCAAGACGTCCATCGCAGCAACCGTCTTGTTGTCATCGTTGAGCCGCATGTAAAAGGCTTTGATCTCCTTCGGATAGTTCATTACGACAACCGGGCCCTGGGCATATTCTTCACTGAGAAATCGCTCATGCTCGGTTTGCAAATCCAAACCCCATTCCACTGGAAAGTCGAATTTCTTG
>CAZVYE010000004.1:0-49615 GCA_964630895.1 uncultured Gammaproteobacteria bacterium
TGATTTCAACGACCCTTTGACCTGGTCGCACAACCGAATTGAAGGCAATCAGTCTTTTACCACGCTGCTTTATCTTCCCGAGACTGCGCCGTTCGACATGATGATGGGACGTGATGATCGAGAAAGACACGGATTAAAGCTTTATGTGAAGCGTGTTTTTATTATGGATGCGGCAGAGCAATTGCTACCAAACTATCTGCGGTTTGCACGCGGCGTTGTAGATTCGGATGATTTGCCGCTTAACGTCTCGCGCGAAATTCTGCAGGACAACGCACTGGTTTCTAAGATCCGAGCGTCCGTCACTAAGCGATTGCTAGACATGATCGCAAAAGTAGCAAAAGATGATGAAAAGTACGCGGAATTCTGGAAGCAGTTTGGCGCAACCATCAAAGAAGGTCTTGCCGAGGACGCGTCTAATCAAGAGAAATTGTTAGAGCTGGTCCGGTACGCATCCACCCAAAGCGAGGGCGAAGCGCACTCTGTTTCTTTGGCAGATTACGTAGCTCGCATGAAAGGCGAGCAGGACAAGATCTATTACATAACCGCCGACTCCTACAGTGCGGCGAAAAACAGCGCGCACCTTGAGTTGTTTCGGAAGAAGGGTATTGAAGTTCTGCTCATGTCTGACCGAGTCGACGAATGG
The DNA here is from genome assembly GCA_964630895.1 of uncultured Gammaproteobacteria bacterium. GTDB lineage: Bacteria > Pseudomonadota > Gammaproteobacteria > Xanthomonadales > SZUA-38 > CAZVYE01. Next base: position 644 of record CAZVYE010000004.1, read on the forward strand.
GTGATGGGCCACTTGCGCGAATTTGAAGGCAAGCCATTTCAATCGGTAGCCAAGGGCGATATCGACCTCTCCAATCTTGAGGACGACGCAGAAAAAGCGGCAAAAACCGAGCAGGAAGAGGCGGCTAAACCGTTGGTAGAGCGTTTGGAGAAAGCTCTAGGTGATCGTGTTGAAGATGTGCGAGTCAGCCATCGCTTGACCGATTCTCCATCGTGTCTGGTGTTGAATCAGCACGATATGGCGGTACATATGCAGACACTTCTCAAGCAGGCGGGTCAAGACCAGATGCTGGGTAGCTCTAAGCCTAAGCTGGAAGTGAATCCCCAGCACGAGCTACTTAAGCGTGCGGCGGCGGAGGAAGACGACGAAAAATTTGCCCAATGGGCAACGTTGCTATTCGAGCAAGCCTGGGTGGCAGAAGGTGGTTTGCTAGAAGACCCAGCCGGTTTCGTTCGCCGCAGTAATTCGTTGCTGCTGGGATAAATGAGCGAATCTGTCCGACTGGATAAGTGGCTTTGGGCGTCGCGGTTCTTTAAGACCCGCGGCGTATCCAAAGAGGCTATTGATGGTGGTAAGGTCCATTTGAATGGGGCGAGGGTTAAAGCGTCCCGTGCGGTCAGTGTCGGAGATATGCTACAAATCACCCGCGGTTTCGAGCGTTTTGAGGTCGAAGTATTGGGTCTAAGTGAGAAACGACTAGGTGCACCATTGGCCAGGAACCTGTACGCGGAAACAGAAGAAAGCGTCACGCGGCGAGAGCACGAGGCGTTGCAAAGAAAAGCTGCGCGTTTGGCTCAGCCCAATACTCAGGGGCGACCTGACAAGCACACCCGCAAAGAGCTGCTAAAGATCAAACGCAAAGATTAGCCGAAAATCTACGTTAATGGACAAGCGTCGGGCGACCCGATTCAAGTGGATTCGATCGTCAACGATTCTCGACCGCAAGCAGGAATCGGCAGATGGAAAAACGGACCGGCCCGTTAGTGAACCGGCCCGTTGGTAAGAGATTACTTGCCGTTTCGGGTGATACCAATCAGACCCAATTGCTCCAGCTTCAAGATGATACGCTGAACGGACTGATCGGGAGATAGCGAACTGGTATCCAGTTCAATCTCTGCTCGCTCAGGCACTTCGTAGGGGTCGCTAATGCCGGTAAACTCTTTAATCTTGCCTTCTCTGGCTAATGCGTACAGACCTTTTCGGTCCCGTTGCTCACATACTTCCAGCGGAGTGGCAACGTGAACCTCAATGAATCCACCTACCGGCTCGATCATTTCACGAACTTCTCGACGTGTTTGCTGATATGGCGCGATAGGTGCACAAATAGCTACGCCACCGTTTTTGGTGATTTCGCTTGCTACAAAACCAATGCGCAACACGTTGATATTGCGGTGTTCTTTAGAAAACCCTAGTTCGCTAGATAGGTTTTTGCGCACAATGTCGCCGTCTAGCAAGGTGACCGGTCGACCGCCCATTTCCATCAGTCGAACCATCAAAGCGTTAGCAACAGTAGACTTCCCAGCACCAGAGAGTCCGGTAAAGAATACGGTGAACCCTTGCTTGTCCCGAGGCGGATAACTGCGCCGCAGTTCCTGTACAACTTCTGGGTAGGAAAACCACTCTGGAATATCCAGTCCTTCCCGTAGGCGTCTACGTAGTTCAGTGCCAGAAATATTCAACGTCGTTTCGTTCTCCCCAACATCGCCAACTGGTACGTATTGAGCGCGGTCTTGAACATAAACCATCATTTGAAACGGTACCATTTCAACACCAATCTCGTCCTGGTATTCGGAAACGAGCTCCTGGGCGTCGTAAGGTCCGTAAAACGGCTCGCCGTTGCGGTCGTTGCCAGGGCCAGCATGATCACGCCCCACGATGAAATGGCTGCAACCGTAATTTTTGCGAATAATGGCGTGCCATAGAGCTTCTCTAGGCCCACCCATGCGCATTGCCAGATTCAAAAGGCTGAGTTCAGTGGTTGCTTCAGGAAAACGCTCCAGCAGCTTTTCGTAGCAACGGACACGTGTCATGTGGTCTACGTCGCCCGGCTTGGTCAATCCCACTACCGGATGAATGAGTAAGTTGGCCTGCGCCATTTGTGCGGCTCTGAAGCTCAGTTCCTGGTGTGCGCGGTGCATGGGATTGCGAGTTTGGAAGGCAACAATCCGACTCCAACCCATGCGCTCGAATCGCTCCCGCAACCGGGCAGGCGTAACCCGCAAATGTCTGAAATCGTAGTGGGTAGGCATCTGGATGCCGCGAATCTTACCGCCCACGTAGACAGGGTTGCTCTGGTTGAGCAGGTAATTCACGGCAGGATGCAAATCATCCGTTGTGCCAAATACCTGCTCAGCTTCGTTGGATTTGTCTGGCTGCCAGATGTCTTCAATGCTCAAAACACCAACGGCAACGCCCTCTGGATCGCGTAGCGTCAGGTTACCGCCAACTTCGAGCTGTTCGGCAAACTCTTCACTCACGTCAAGGGTTATTGGCATAGGCCAGACTGTGCCGTCGGAAAGACGCATGTCAGAAACGACACTGTCATAATCGGCCTGGTTGAGAAACCCTTCCAGCGGCGAGAACGAACCGTCTAGGAGCATTTCCATGTCGCATAACTGGCGTGCATTAAGATCCCAGGATGGGTGCTCGTTCGACTCTGTTTTGAGTGATCCAGCGTCATCGACTATAAGTTGTTTTAGGGCGCCGCCGTGCGGTTGAACCAATGCCATGAAACTTCCTTGATTTATAGGTTGAACGTTTGAGAATTAAAATGGTCTTGATGAGAGGCGTTTAAACGGTTTATGAATGCGTATTTGAATTCTCGTTAGACAAACCGCATAGTTAGAAAAGCATCACATCGTCACAAGGCGCGCAATTCTACCTGTCTCATCCCCAGCTTGAAAGCAGTAGCTTGTTTTTTTGGCCATTGAACTGGCTTCTAGGTCACTGCAGAATATGCGCCGGAATGAGACCGAGCAAGGAATTTGCAGCTTGGTGCTTAAACGATTTTTATCTAAGAAACAGACTTGGAGAGCGATTACGTGAAGAAAACGATTTTGGCAACGCTGGTTGCGGCAGGTTTTGCCGGCCAGGTGGTTGCAGACAATCACGACGAACTCAGCTATATGCTGGGCTACGACATTGGTCAGCGCATTGGCAGCTTAGGTTTGGACGAAGTCAATAGCGAAGAGTTTATTGCAGGTCTCGAAGCTGCGATGGCTGGAAATGAGTCGCGCTTGACAGACGAGCAGGTGCAGGCAGCTACTGCGATGATCACCGAACTCCAGCAGGCCGCAATGGAAGCGCAGCGCGCTGAGCTGGCCGCGGCAGCCCAAGCCAATCAGACCGAAGGCGAAGAGTTCCTGGCGGAAAACGCTAATAAGGACGGTGTGATGGTCACGGATAGTGGCTTACAGTACGAAGTTATCGAAATGGGTGATGGTCCCAAGCCGGCCGCCACTGATGAAGTAACTGTGCACTATCGCGGTACGACCCTTGACGGTGAAGAATTCGATAGCAGCTTCAAGCGCAACGCGCCGGCTACTTTTGCACTCAATCGCGTTATTAAGGGTTGGACTGAGGGTCTGCAATTGATGCCGGCTGGCAGTAAGTTCAAGTTTTATATCCCTGCTGATCTGGCTTACGGTGGCCGTGGATCACCACCAAATATTGGACCGAACTCTACCTTGATCTTCGACGTCGAGCTGCTCGAAGTGAAAGGGGCTGAGGGATAATAAGACTCTAGCTAACTTCTTGGATCAGGCGGTGGCGCAAAAGCGTCGCCGCCAGATCTTTACCATCGGTTATCGCCACTTCTTGCGCCACTTCATACTCACGACTCATCCGAGACCCGTAATCGTCCCAGTTTGATTCCTCCAATAGCGCGGTTAAAGCGGAAAATCCTACCTCATCTAACTCGAAGTATTTGCCGGTTGCTGTTTGCATCAGTACCGTGCCATCTTCTGCGTGATCAATTGCGGTAGCTGGATGTGCTTTAAACATTTTCAAGCACTGCTAAGCCTTGATTCGGCTTGTTTCCAATCTGCATTATTCGCCACGCTTTAACATCATTCGATTCAGGCCCAGGTGTAATCCAGGCGTGGCTAGCCAGTTGATTCCCTTGCTTTTGTTGACCGATAACTACTTGTGCGCGGTATTGGTTTTTGGAAGCGTACGCACATATTGCAATGCTACGGCTAAGACAGTTCGACCAAGGCAACCGCATTGTTAGTGCAGCATGTTGAAAAACAGAACTGGGTAGAGGTGGCCTGTTCGCATGATTCGCTTCAAGACAGACGCGCTCTGATTGTATGCCAAACACTCGTATCTTTGTAGCAGCAATTGTCACGCGCCATGTCCAAACTAGACGTTCACTTAGTCGTCCGTAATACAAGCGCATCACGCCGCCCATGAATCTCTTTTGCCCAGATTCGCTAGCATGTCAATCTGGTTGTCTAGATGCTCTAATCCGACTGGATATTGCAGGGCGTAAATTGGAGTTTTCCGCGCTAATCGCGCCATCTTAGAAAAATGATCCTTGGCAATGGGCACGCTAAAACCCTTGGCCGCGACCGTATGTTGGATCAGCGTTTGGTGAGCCTCAGTCCATTGCAGTCTGCTTATCGTGGGGGCTCCTCGCGCGGCGTCAGGTTCCAGACGTACCACGCAATCGATTTTTTCAGGCTGTGACTCCAGAGGATTTGGCAGCTTGAGCTGCGGGTAAGGTCCAACGATGCCGGGTGAGCCGTCCTCCTGTACTTCAACTAAAACGCCGTCGTCCGCAAAGCGCCGACCATCGGTGTGCTCGGAAACTGCGCGGGCCATTGTGGATTTTCCCGATCCGGAGCATCCAGTCAGTGCGATAGTTACGCCATTAATTCTCACTAGACTGCTGTGCAGAATGTAGTGTTTCTTGGCCGCATGGCAAAGCGCCATTCCCGGCCCCAGCACCAGCCAATCCAAAATGGGAGTTGGCTGCTCCGTAAGCTCCCAAATGATGCTGTTCTGATCATCGACAAACAGTTTTACATCACCGGAGCCTATTCGATAGCCAGATTCAGCCCGTACAATGGCCAACGGAATTTGACCCAGATCGGTTGGAACAATGCCCGAAAATTTCACATCGTTGGCTTCCTGAAAAAAGCAAGTAGGCATTGTGTCTGGAAGCTCAAATGAGCGGGCGGCGGGTATTGTCTGCAGTGCGGTAATTTGACGATAGCTGGCAAAACCGCTGGACCCCATAGGATAAAGCCAGCGGGTGCTATTAGATGACTTTGTGCTCAGGTAGATCATGTGGACACACAGTGTCCAGATTAAGGGCGCCTGATGGATGGCGCGCCGCTTTCCCCGGTTCCAGGGCTAGGGCCGAATGTGATATCACGCACATCGCCATGCTCTATCAGTTTGGGCTTTTGATAGGACCTTTTCTCCCCAGCGTTTGTGGAGATTTCAGGCGATTGCAAAGCATTTTTGTTGATCTGGTCTTTCATAGTTTCCTGGAGCCGGATTGCTCAAGCGAAATCCGGTAAATTTTTTCGCCAAATTTCTAAAGCTAAACAATACCAGAGAATCAGCAGCTCTGGGTCCTCTAGATGTGAATTTTTGAACCAAGTTTGCACATTGTTGCGTTTTACGAACTGAGGCCATATTGCGTCTTCCGACTCTAGTAAATTCGCTACTTGTTGTTGGCCGAGATTAAACAGTCCCAGCCGCAAGTGATCCGTAAAGGCAGTTTTATCAGGTCGCATTATGATGGATTCGGGCAGATGCTCGCGTAGGGCTAAGCGCATCAAGTATTTGCTTGGTGGCAGTACGTCTTGTGTGTCACCATTTAATAGGTAAGCTGGTACATTTGCCATGAACTGAACCATTTCCAAATCTCGTAATGGAAATCGATTTGCCAGTTGCCAAGGTGCAGATTCCTGTTCTGCCGTAACTGCGCAATGTGCCAACCATGCATTGATCATGCTCTCAGCGCGATAGCGGCCGGCGTCGACTCCGACCATCTCGTGTTGCATACCGATCGCGGGCAAAGGCTCCAAGTATTCGCGCATCCACTCTGGGTAGGGTTGCACCGCAGTTCGGCGCAGGCCGAGGCCGGGGAGTAATTTTCTCAGGCTCGGGTCCGCTAGCCAGGCGCGCGGTGAACACCACCTTACCCCTGTGATGCCCTGGAAAAGTGCGCGCCACTTTCGATCTCGCATGAGATCGCTTAAATCATAGGAGTGATGGCAATACAACAAATCCCCAAAATCTCCCGTCAATAGAACCTGTGTGTCACGGGATTTCAATTGATCGTATATTGCGTGACGATAGCTGCGGTAGGCATCAAGAGCTGCCTCACCTTTGGCCAGATGGTTAAGCCAGTTTGAGTTTTGAAACGGTGCAAGCTGGTCACAGTCGACGAAATCAATAGGCAGGCCCAGTTCGTTTGCCAGTTCCTGGGCATAACTACTTTCATCCAGTTTTGGCCAATTTTTAAATCGGTAGCTGACCAGGGAAAGTGCCAGATCCTTACGTTCCAAACATAACTGTCGCGCAGCCCATGCAACAGCAGGCGAGTCCATGCCGCCACTCACGGCCACACTGACCCGCTTAGCGTTACCGATACAGCGTTTTGTGCTTCGCAGCAATTGACGTCTTAATTGGTCTGCCCATTGAGATTCGGGCAGGGTCTCTTGTTTTGCATACCGCCAGGGCATGTTCCAGTAGCGGTGATGTGAAACACCCTCATGACTGAAAGTCGTAACACTTCCCGGCCTCACCTGCTTAATCTGAGAGAAGTATGTCTGATCTGGTTTTGGGTCGCGCAATGCAAACAGACGCTTTAATCGGTCCTGGTCGAGGGCTGACGAGATGTCCTTGATTGCTAATAACCCGTCCTCGCGGGGTGCAAACCAAACAATCTCAGTTTCACCATCTTGCCGGATGCTCCAACACACCGTGCGATTGCCAATCGGGTCTCTGCGTATTCTGATTCGATTCTCTTGCGGTAGAAACTCAAACTCAATGCAGGCGCTCCAGTCACAAGGTTTCTCGAGAGCCTCATGCTGGGTCCACGTAAGCGTAAAGCCTGAGTTTGTCGATTGAACCTCCGGCGACGGATATTCTGTTCGGTCGGTGCCGGCCAAGCAAAAAAGTCGGTGGTCGACTTGGTGTTCGTCTACTTTCGCCAGGCCGCCTGGCAGGAGAGCTGCGAGTGCGCGCCGTGCTTGGCTGCGGGTGTCTTGAGGAAGTTTGTCGCCGGCACGGAGCCAGGCGATCACAAATGCATTATTCAATGCGAATCCCGTAGATGTTTGCGGATGTTAGAGACTATTCGGCGCAGATACACTCCGGGTAATCGAGCGCTATGTGTTACCTGGTAGCGTTGGCGCATGTAAGCCGGGGAGGGTACGGCGTGGCGTATGTAAGTGGACAATGACTTCCATAGAGACGGCCTGGGCAAATCTGGCAGAGATTCGGAATGCTTTAATATTTTTTCCTTTAAGCGATCAATGAACTGACAAGAGTATTCAGTTTGTGTCATGGCAAGTGCACCAGAAATTGCAAGCGCATGCTCCTTATATTGGAGGCGTTCCAAGAGCACATTTTCATCGGATTGGGCTATGCGATTGGTTAACAGGGCTAGATCGTTAAGCCAAACCAATCGTGGCGTCTCCTTATGGTGGTTGTATAGGTGCACAGCCGCGTGCAGGGTGGCATCAATCAGATCCAGTCTTCTGAGCCCGTTATCACCGAAGCATATGCTTCTTTCCCATGCCCCATGGTAGTTGATTACGTCACGGTCATGTCCATGGGTCAGAGTGCAATGCACATCAAGCCGCGTTGTAGCACCACCTGGTTCGTTCTTGTAGAAAAGCTGGGACCCAAAAGAAGTTAAATCTGCGACTTGAAGATTGGCGGAAAACCCCTGTGCAACAAGCATTTGTTCCCATTGATGCGCCTGGCCAGCGGTAACCCAGAGATCGATATCGGAAATCATTCGGTCCGTTGGCTTTGGATACAGCCAGGCACCCAGAGCCATGCCCTTCAACACAATTGCGGATAATTCGTTGTGTTCGGCAGCTGTTGCCAAGTTCGACAGGGCGCTACGTTGGCCCAAATAATAGGCGCGATATTTCCGCTGTGCTGCAGCCAGGGCTGATTGCCAGTTGGCAGGCACGTGCTCGACCTTAACCAAGGTCAAAACGCCTTCAGTCTGTAGGGCACATATCCAATCTTCCACGGATTCGTTGGTAAGTGCCAAAGCCTCAGCGCGTTGACGCACTTTTCGGGCGAGACGTCGCTCAAAATCATTCGCTTGGCTGGCTATATGAAGGTCGTCCTGCAAGTTTCGATCAAAATGTTGCTAAAGATTTGCGCAGATTAACACTTCGTTACATGGTTTGGCCTATGCGTCGTACTCTTTTGCGATATTATAGGTCGTATCGTGGCCACAGTGGCTACCTAAGGAACTAAGGCATGTTATTGAGAGTTTTGGCAGGAGCATTTTGGCTCATCGCAGCAACGTCGGTTGTATCCCAGGCTGGCACAGCTGATAGCGTGGCAGCTAACTACGAAAGCCAGCGTGTCACGGCTGGTCAAGCTGCTCGTGCAATGGTAGCTGACGGGTTCTCTGCGGCCATAGCGGTCCCTGCGGTGGTTCGAGCCTATCAGGACTGTGGTGCGACGGTAGATGCGATTCGGTCGACAGCAAAGTCTCATCCGGATCAAATGACTGCGGTGGTACAGGCAGTTTCCCGAATGGATAATTGTTTCTGTGGTGCGTCGGCAATGCGAACGGCTATCTGGACGAATCAGCCGCCCACCGGTCTGGCATCACAAAGGATCGAATTGCCGATGAACTGTGCATGCGCTGCAATCGCTGTCGAGGCGAGCAGTACGGCCGTGCCAATTGCGGTGAACGCAGTGGATTCGGCGATTGCCATGCTGCAACCGGCAGGACAATCGGTCGATGCAGTGGTGTTGGGCCAGGACGGCAGCTTGTCAGCGGGACGCGAAGCACAGCGTTGCGAAGCTTCTTCCGCCGAAGCGTGGTCCGTGGGCACTCCAGCGACACCCGGGTCTCATTCCGCTCAATGTAACGGATCCGAACTCCTGTTTTCAGAAGCAAGATTAGACGCCAAAGGCGAGGGCTATTTGGAAGTTTACAATCCATCGAGCGCGGACAAGAAGGATTTGCTGCGTGACCGATACGTGCTGGAAGTGACCATGCCCAATGCTGAGAGCCCAGCACGTCGCGTGGAACTGACAGGCGTCATTGAACCGGGTACGGCTGCCTTGATTAAAGTTGGCAACAACATGTCCAGTGCAGTTGAGCCGGTAGTAACTTCTGGTGCGCTACCGCCCATCGCAGGTGGCCAGGTGCGATTGCTTCGCGATGTTGGGCCGGATGAATGCGCCTGTTCAGAGTCGCTGGCTGGTGCAGTGTTACGGGGACTGTTGGAAGAGCAAATAGAGAATGAAGTAGACGCAGACGCAGGAGAACTGGTCGAAGCATGGAATGCTCAGAGTTCTCGAACCATTGTTACCGGAATAGACGCGGCAAAAATTAATCGTCGCTCGGAAACTGGTCAAACGCTATCAACGCGGGTCTTGCAGCGCGCGCAGGATGATTGTGGCAACCAACCACTTGCGATGTTTATGCGATTTGACGATGACCGACTCAACCTGAAGGATCACGAAACCAATTGCCCGGACGAAGGTCAGGGGCGAGTTTTCATTTCGGAGGTTGCCTGGCGAGAAGATGGCCGCATGGCTGTGGAGTTATTCAATCCGGGCGCTGAGGCAATTGATTTGGCCGCAGCGGGCATCATGATGGCCACTAGCGACGTGGAGATGAATGACAATGAAGATGTCTCTGATCCCATTGCATTATTTGGCACAGTTGGTCCACGTGAGACTTTTGTTGTAGCCGATCAGGCTTTTGGAGCCAACCCAGCTAGCGTGGATGCTACGCTGGATAATTTAAGTGTCGGTGGCCAGCCATCGGTCGCTTTGCGCCTTTATTCCGAGCAAAGTCCGCAGCGCTGTACATCGCCGGTGGCTGCTTTGTTTGCGACAGACCCCAGTAACTCCGTTTCTTTTGTTCCACTGCCAGAACCCCCAGGGCAAGATGATGATCCTGGCGGCACTCCTGTAGATGATGCCGTTAGTCCCAATTAAACCTGTATATTGCGCACGCAGTACTGCGGTGCGCAATTTGGCTTTTCTGTGGTAGCGACAAATATATAAAGCTCAACCTTCGGTTTAACGCTTAACATTCTGATTAATATTGTAAAACAATGTGCATATTTATCGTTCAGGATTTGAACGTTTGACTCGAAATACGGATAATCTGCTCATCAACATTTTCTGATAAATATGTCTGACACGAACACAGAAAATCGCTGGTACACCGTATTTTGCAAGCCAAGACAGGAGCGCCTTGCCAATACCCATTTGCAACGCCAAGGATTCGCGACATTCCTGCCTGAAGCGTTTAACGCCAGCAGAAGATTAAGAAAAGAGGGGCAGCGAGTAGAACCGCTGTTTCCGCGGTACTTGTTTTTACAGGCTTGTCCCCATGCTACCAATCTGGCACCTGTTGCATACACTCGCGGCGTAAGCGGGATGGTTAGATTTGGTGGCAGGTTAAGTACGGTCCCGCGCGTGGTCATTGATCAGATTAAAGCTTTGACAGATAAAGAGACAGGTCTGGTTCGGCTGGATATAGCCAAGTTGCAGGCTGGTGACAAAGTAGAAGTTTGTGAAGGCCCATTTTCAGGCATAGAAGGCTTGGTCGCACAATTGTGCGGTGAAAGCAGGGCAATAATCTTGATGCAGTGGCTCGGGAGAGAGCACACCGTTTCAGTCGAGCGAAGTGCGCTTAGGCTAGCCATTTAGCAAAGTTGTACGACTCCGTTCGATCTTGTTTGCGAAATCCATTTGGTGATCGTAGGGCGGTAGCGTGCTTTTTTGTTAGAAACTCTTCAATTCTCGCTATATTGAACGAAACGCATTATCAGTTGTTAAAAGCGCTGGAGGGGTCACCCGATCTTTCCCAGCGTGATTTGGCTGAGCGCTTGGGAATCAGCGTGGGCAAAGTAAACTACTGTCTGAAAGCCCTGATGAATCGCGGGCTGGTCAAAATGAAAAATTTCAGCAAGAGCAAGCATAAGTTTGGTTATGCCTACGTGTTAACCCCATCCGGGCTAAAAACCAAGGCGGAATTGGCACTGGACTTTCTAAGCAGAAAACGCGCTGAATACGAGCATTTACAAAAAGAGATTTCTGAATTGGAAAAAGAAGTTAAGAGAAATGGCCCCTGTGCGCATTCCTAGCTTGGATTCGCTCTCCATCGTAGTAGTTGGCTTAGGTTATGTCGGATTGCCGCTGGCCGCAGCGTTCTCCCAAAGGCATCAAGTAATCGGCTATGACATTAATCAGTCACGTGTTGCCGAATTGAACGAAGGGATCGATAAAACCCAAGAGGTTTCCTCCGAACAATTAGAGACGCTCGAGTTTTCTACCGACGCTTCCGTGATGGCAAGTGCGGATGTCATAATTGTTACGGTCCCAACGCCGGTAGATCGACACAATTATCCCGACCTGGCGCCCCTGGAAGCTGCGACTCAGACCGTTGCACGATATATGCGCAGTGACTCGGTGGTTATCTTCGAATCGACCGTATACCCGGGCGCCACCGAAGAATTTTGCATCCCTATTTTGGAAAGTCTTTCGGGCCTGCGGTTAAACGAAGATTTTGCCTGCGGCTATAGCCCAGAGCGCATCAACCCTGGCGATAAAAAGCGCGGCTTGAAAGATATTGTCAAAGTCACTTCAGGATCTAGTGAAGCTGCTTCGGAGTTTATAGATAGCCTATATAAACAGATAATTGAAGCCGGAACCTTTAAGGCAACCAGTATTCGGGTTGCAGAGGCTGCAAAGGCCATCGAAAACACCCAACGGGACGTCAATATCGCCCTGGTTAACGAGTTTGCGATGATGTTCAAACGCATGGGCATCGAATCGCGCGACGTGCTCGCAGCGGCGCAGTCCAAGTGGAACTTTCTGCCATTCAAGCCGGGCCTGGTTGGCGGCCACTGTATTGGAGTAGACCCGTACTACCTGATCCATAAAGCTCAAGAACATGGCTACCACCCAGAACTCATTCTCGCAGCGCGTCGCATAAACAGTGGTATGGCACGCTATGTAACTGATCAGATTCTGCGGCTTATGGCCCTTAAAGAAATCAACGTGGTGGGATCGCGCATTCTGGTGCTGGGATTAGCCTTTAAAGAAAACTGCCCAGACCTGCGTAACACGCAGGTGGTACCAATTATCAAAGAACTCGAATCGTTTCACGCTAAAGTCGACGTCTTCGACCCCTGGGTCGACCCTGCGGAGGCCCATCAAGAATACGGTATTGAACTCATCGGAGAGCCGAAAGGACCATACGATGCAATTGTCTTGGCCGTGGCGCATGATGAGTTCGAGAATTTGTCAAATGGGACACTGCAAACTCTGCGCGGCGATCGCAGCATATTCTTCGATGTAAAGGGCAATATTGCCACGGACTCTAGTGATGGTCGGCTCTAAGGTGGCTGTTTTTCTACGCTAATGTGTGGCATCGGTGGAGAATACGGATACCATTTTGCTGCGTCCAAGCCTGATCAAGAGACACTTTGCCGACTGAGAGATGCAATGCAAGCCAGGGGACCAGATGCAGCCGGCTATTGGGAAGAGCCCAAATCCAAAATCTCTCTGGTCCACAGACGGCTAACAATTATAGATGTTGACGACCGTAGTAATCAGCCCATGGTTTCAACCTGTGGGCGGTATTCAATTTCATACAACGGCGAAATCTATAATTATCGCGCATTGCGCAAAGCGCTTGAGCGAGATGGTGTACGTTTCCGCACTGAATCGGACACTGAAGTTGTATTGGCAATGTTTGCGCAGCATGGCACCAAGATGTTCCAGCTATTGCGTGGTATGTATTCCCTTGCGATTTGGGACACGCAGACAAAACAGTTGCTACTTGCACGCGACCCATACGGCATCAAACCGCTGTATTATTTCGACAGCGGATGGAGCATAACTTTTGCATCTTCCGCTAAAGCACTTGCGACACATTTGGGAATCTCAAACATTGAACCAGCGGGAGCGTGTGGGTTCTACATGCTGGGCAGCGTGCCGGAACCGTGGACGATCTACTCTGGAATTTTTTCCGTTCCTGCAGGCAGTTACATTCGTATAGATGCAACCGGTCTACAGTCTCGGCAGTATTTTTTCCCCAGCACACTGTATTCAAGAGACCAATCATTCTCACTGAAGGATTTTAGATCGCACTTACACGAGTCGGTCGCAGCGCATATGACGGCTGATGTCGAAGTAGGCGTATTTCTCTCTGCAGGTTTGGATTCAAGCATCATTGCCTTACTTGCTTCCCAAGTAACAGACAAACGCTTAAGCACTATTACGCTTGGATTTGAAGAATACTCAGCCACGTATGACGATGAGTTTCCAAATGCGAGCCGAACCGCGGAATTGTTAGCGTCAAATCACTGCGAGAGACTGGTTAGCAAGAGAGAGTTTTTGGAAGACCTGCCTCAAATTCAGGCTCATATGGACCAACCGACAATTGATGGTATTAACACATGGTTTGTATCCAAAGCCTGTGCAGAGCAGGGAATTAAAACTGCATTATCCGGTCTTGGCGGGGATGAATTTGGCGAAGGGTATCCTGCGTTTGACAACGTGAGTCGAGCGAGACGACTAGCGAGATGGGTGCCGGGCAAGAGGCCATTGGGCCGACTGGTTCGCGCTCTACTGAAGCGAGTTGGAACGGGACTTCACCCAAAACGGTCTGCTGCGCTGGAATACGCTGATTCGGTCGCGCGACTGTGGTTTTTGCAGCGTGCGATATTCTTGCCGCACGAACTCAAAGAACTCATGCCGGCGACTACGTTCGAAGAAGGAATGTTTAAGCTCGAAATGCAATCCCACCTGAGTGTCAGGGGTGGAAGTGACGATATGCGCATTGCGGATCAAGTCGGTTGCTTAGAGTCTTCAATGTATATGAGTAATCAACTGCTGCGGGATTCGGACTGGGCATCGATGGCTCATTCAGTTGAAGTGCGTGTCCCATTTGTTGACTTACCGTTGCTCGAGCGTTGGTTGAGTGCAGGCAATCCGGTCGTTAAACAGGAATGGTTAGATGCATTTCCCGAGCTAAAACCAATCCTGGAGAATCGTGCAAAAACCGGGTTCACAACACCACTCCAAACATGGAGATCACTGCCTGCGCCTTGGGCAAGAGCCTGGGCCCAGGAGGTACTGCCATTCGATACCTTGCACTGATGACCGAAGCATTTGCGGCGCACGGCGGTATCCAGCAGTTTAACCGAGACTTTTTAACCGCGCTCGACAATAGCGGCCATAGTGGTGTGGTAATTGTTCGCAACGCGGCAAACCAGACTGTTCAGGTTTTTAGCGACACGAAACAGATCAGAATGCGCAGCAAATTGGCGTATTCAATTCGATCAATCGCTGTGACCTACCAGTATAAGCCTGACATTCTTTTCTGTGGCCATATCAATTTGATGCCGATTGCGAAGTTGCTGGGTCGCATATTCAATATTCCTATTTGGTTTCATGGACACGGCATTGAAATTTGGGAATTGACGAAAATACAAAGGAAGTCATTGGGTTCAGCGAAGCTCCTAACTGCAGTATCTCGCTACTCAATGCAGCAACTCCGATCCCAGATGCCCAGCGCGTATCGATACCAGTTCGCGGTACTTCCAAACACCGTCAGGGCGGAGTTTCGACCAAGTACAAAGACACAATCGTGCCACCGCGGCCAAACAAGCATCCGTTTGCTTATCGTTGGTCGACTCAACAGCATGGAGCGCTACAAAGGTCACGACTGGCTGATCAACAACCTGGGATCATTAAGAGATCGGGTGGGAGATGTTCAATTGACCATCGTAGGCGATGGCGATGACAAGCAACGGTTGCAGTTTTTAACCAAGCAGCTCGGACTTTCGGATTGGGTCAACTTCATGGGTCAAGTAGATGAACAGCAGCTTCAAGAAGCGCTATTTGCGAGCGACTTGTTCGTAATGCCGAGCACCGGGGAGGGGTTTGGGATTGTTTATCTGGAAGCGATGTCTGCAGGATTGCCCGCTATTGGCCTGGTAGACAAAGGAAGCCGTGATCCGCTGGAAGCCGAGCCTATGGGGGCGGCGTACGATCAGTCAGAACTCTTTGACAAACTGGTCGAAAGAATCCAGGCAATTCGAAATGGAAATGTAACTACCCAGCAGGGTGTTCAAGTATTTACCCGTGCCAACTTTGATGCGTTCGTAGGGGCTTTGGCCTCGCGTTTCTCCCCAGAACAGCCGGATGAGCAATGCATAAACTGATCCTTGATTTATTGGGGCCAGCCAAAAGGCATCTACCTCTTATCGCGCTATTGATGTTGTTCTCTGGTGTGTTGGACTTGATAGGCGTGGGCTTGGTTGTGCCACTAATTCTGGCATTTTTCGATTCTACATCGGACAGATTCTCGTATTTAAGTGCAGTATCCGAGGAGGCGTTGTTGGCAGGCTTAGTGGCCGTCTTTGCTTTAAAAACATGCGCCAGCTTTCTTCTGCAGGGTCGTATAACGCATTTCGCCCAAACCAGTCGCTTCGACCTGATGGCAAGGCTTCTTAGGGTCTACCTGCGCCAGCCGTTGTTGTTTCACATTGAAAACCATTCTAGCGAACTCATGAATAGAGCGATTTTCTTTACCGACAGATTTGCGGGCCTGGTATTGGTTTGTGGCGCGAGACTGCTAGCTGATGGCATCGTATTTCTGGGTTTAGTTTGTGTGCTGTTATTTATTGACCCCAAAGTCACGATAGTTCTGGGCGGTATATTGGGGATTGCGTACTTGGTACTGCATATGTTCGTGAAACGCCCACTCAGAAACCTGACTGATGTCATGGCAAATTCTCAGCAGCACTTGATCAAGGCAACGCAAGATAGTCTGGGCGCAATCGAGGAGTTGAAGGTGCTGGGACACGAGGAGGCGTTTGTTCGAACTATCGAGAAACGAGGCAGCGTCATAAGGGACGCAAATAGCCGTTACAGTGCCTTTCAGACTTTACCTCGCAACGCAGTGGAAACCATTGTGCTTGCATTTTTGGCGGCAATTGCAATCTATTTTACGCGTCAAAACACTGATCCGGCGCAGATTCTCGCCATGCTCAGCGCCTTTGCCATGGCCGGCATCCGGCTAATACCTGCGTCAACCTCGATTATGACCAACAGTCAGCAACTTTTCGCCAATCTCGGTGTGATAAGCATATTGCATGAGAATCTTGCTCTGCCGATACCTGAATCTACGTCGCAAGATACGCGCGACGAAGCTATTGAATCTGTGGAATTGCGTCATATTTCGTTCTCTTATCCGGGTAGCAATGTGCAGGCGGTAGCTTGCAGCGAGCTGGACCTGGAATCGGGGCATGTCTATGCCATATCTGGAGAGTCAGGGGCGGGAAAAACCACCTTGGCCGGCATTTTGCTGGGGCTCATTCAGGCGGACAATGGCATGATCTTGATAAACGGAGCGGAGACTCAAAGTAGTTGGCAACAACTGTGTGCGTATATTCCCCAGAAGCCATTTCTCTTAGACGGGTCAATTATTGAGAATGTCACCTTGGGCGAAGATGTGTCAGCGATAGACACGGACCGTATATGGCAGGCTCTGGACAAGGTGCAGCTACTGGATGTGGTTGAACAGCTGCCAGAAAAATTGCATAGCAAGGTTGGGGAAGGTGGCGGACGGCTAAGTGGTGGACAAAGACAAAGGCTAGCGTTAGCTCGGGCTTTTTACTTTCAACGTCACCTGATCGTGTTAGACGAGTCAACATCGGCTCTGGATGCGAAGACCGAGGCTAAGGTCTTGCAAGCCGTGCGTGCGCTTGCGGACGGGGCCATCGTACTTGTGATTAGTCATTCAGACATGGTGCGATCAATTGCGGATTACGAAATTCAGGTTAGCGATGGTTTGGTAAGAGCCGCCAAGAAACTAGAAAATGTCGGGCTTCTTTCTAACTAAGAGCCCCATTTGCCAGGATGACTTAGAAATTGTCCAACGCGCGTTGGTGGTGCGCGAGGGTAATCGAGCCAAGGTAATACAGCACGGAAACTGGTGTTTGGTGACATCGATCCACTCAGAACACCCTTTTCAGGAACCGCACGTTGAGCAGACCGAAAGCACCCTCGGATTTGTCTGGGGTAGCTTGTTTACTGGTTCTCGCCGCTTAGAAAGTGCAGATATTGCGCGGCAGCCAATGTCTGACGATTGCAATTGGGAAGGCGCTGGTTTTGCCCTGCGGCTTACGGAGCAAGGAGCTGCACAGTTTCGAACTGATGCCATGGGTTTTGTTCCCATATTTAGGAGCGGGGACTCAATCAGCAGTGATCCCGACTTATTGGGTCTGTTTAATCGAGGAAATGTATCGACCTTGGCAATCGCACAAACAGTGTTCTTTTCGCGAACGCCTATGCCAAAAACATATTGGGAGCATGTTCACGTGCTTCCGCCGGCGAACCTGTTTGAGTGGGAGCAGGGCAAGTTGCGATCAAACTGCTACTGGGAGCCAAACGCCAGCGTCACCAGCAACAAGCACCAGTTGATCGAGCAAACGGTAGAAGGCGTGCGTTCGGCAGTGCGAAGACGAGAGTCGGCAGCCAATGGAAACGTAACGCTTCTCTTGTCGGCTGGTCTCGATTCGCGCGCGATTCTATACAGCTTGGCTAATCCTGCTGCTGCTCGTTGCCTAACGCTTGCAGACACCGAGAACGAAGAGGTGAGGTTATCCAGAGAAATCGCCAATTCTGCTGGCGCAAAGCATGTGGTTATGTTCAGAGACGTAGAACACTATCCTCGCGAATCGGCAGGTCAAGTTCAATCGTTCTATGGGATGTGGAATTTTGCGGACTTACATACCGCAGGATTAGGTCAGAAAATACTCGAAGATAGCCCTGGCATCGTAATGACCGGCTGTTATGCAGATTATCTTTTTAAGGGAATAGAAGTTGATCGTAGATCACGGACTGTAATGGGGAGATTTGTTCCGTGGTACGCAGTTCGGAGTACCAGCGCTCAGGGTTACTGTCCACATGCCTTTACCGATGCACCCAAGTTCCAAATGGTCTTTGAAAGGTCGTTTCATGATGTGCAGCAGCAATTTGGCAGCGTTGACGAACTGAGCCTCAAGCAGAATGAGATACGCAGAATATGGCCAATCTTTATGGAGCCCAATTTGGCGTTTCGCACGGGTCTGAGACGGTACTTGCCATGGGAGCCCGTGTTCGCTGATACCGCGCTGCTTGATGTTTGGGATCATACGCCTCGACGCTGGGCAATAAACGGCGAAATCTGGAGCAAGGCAGTTGCCAAGATGTCCCCGGTTGGCTGCCGCATTAAGAATAATAACTGGTCTGGCCGGGTAGGTGCTTCTGCGCCGGAGAATGCTGTCAGACATGTGGCAGGCTCGATATTCAGGAAGTTTCAAAAGTTAAAACAAGAGATGCTTCCCGCGCACGCCACCATCGGCTCCTGGCCAAACTATGCCGTAGTTCTAGAGCAATCGAGTCGCTTCCATCAAGACTGGAATGCCATAAGTGCGGCAACGAAAGAGTTAGTTGCCGAAGCAACAGGGCAAGACTATTGGTCGCAGGATCTCAGCCATTGGATTCGCCGCGATGCGCTTGCCTTGATGCGGGTTTTTACAATCGCGCGTTGGCATGATGGTATCGAACAAAGACGCCGGGAATGGCGTGGGAAAGTGGCAGCCTGATGCGAGTACTCGTGGTTACACCAGAATTTCATCAGGGTGGCGGCATCGGCACATTCTATCGTCAACTGGTGCCGCAGCTTCGATCTATGGGCTGTGAAGTCGACGTACTGATAAATGCCCCTTTTGATACTGATGAATCATCCCAGCATGCCGACGTAATTGGTCCGAGCCAAGGGGCGTTAGATGAACAACGCAAAAACTTTCTTGGCAGTGACCACTTTCATCCTCTGGGGCAATTCTTAAGAACGAGTTTTGCTGCCTTCGAAACTGTAGACCCAGCCGATTATGACGTAATTGAAGCTGCGGATTGGGGATTGGGATTTGTTCCGTTTGTCCTGAATGCGCAAACACCGGTTGTCGTGCGAGCTCATGCGAGTGCGGGGCAGGTTGAAGCACACGAAGACCTTGGTTCAGTTACAGAGCTGTCTCGACAGCTGATTACCCTGGAAAGCCTGGGAATGCGGGCTGCCAGTGCAGTCACGAGCTATTCCCAGGCAAATTGTCGCTATTGGGAAAACTTGTTGTGCCGAGAAGTCCCCTTAATTCCGCCTGCATTGGTTCGAGCGAGTGCAGAAAATCCACTGGTCGCAGCAGATACGTCATATGGGCTTGTGGCAGGTAGGGTGCAGAGATGGAAAGGCGCAGAGGTCCTCTGTGAGGCTTTTGCAGGTGATACGCCAACCGAAGCTAGAATCGAGTGGTACGGAAGCAGTGTTGGATACGATCTACAGGGTCGTGCGCAAAATTACTGCGATTATCTTGCAGCGAAGTTCCCCCAGGTAGTTGGCAAGAACGTGCTTTTCAAAGGGCCAACAACCCAAGACCATTTAGACGAGTTGCGCCAGACGGCGGGCTTTTGCCTGGTGCCCTCAACCTGGGATGTATTTAATTTTACTGCCGCCGAGGCACTCGCAGCCGGGCGGCCTCTGATTGTCTCCGAGCAAACAGGCATTAGCGGATACTTGGACAACGGGCAACATGCTCTGATTTATGATGGGGCATCTCCGAGCGAGCTTTCGGCGACCCTCAAAAAATTCCTCGGAATGTCAGCGGACCAGGTGGCATCAATTGCGCGAGCAGGGCAAGAACGAGCCAGAAGTTTATTTTCGCCAGAGTCAGTTGGTAAAGCTACATTGGCGCTCTATGAGGATGTTAAGCGGACACACAAACCTTTGGGGACAGAACACGATTTTGCGCGCTCCTTGATCAGAGAATGGCTGCAATTTGATCCAAGGGCTCAGGACAGGGCATTAAGCAAGACGCCTATCAAGGGAATTTCGCGGCATCTTGCCAAAAGGATTATTGGACGTGTCTTCCCCCGCTGAAGTCGCACTGTTAGTACCTGCTTATAATGCTGAAGCGCATCTGCCGAGGCTCCTGTCTTCGGCCCAAGATCAGTCTGTGCCATTTGCTGATATTTGGGTCTATGACGATGCTTCCACGGATCGAACCCGTGCAGTTGCAGAATCCCATGGAGCCAAGGTGCTTGCAGGGGATAGCAATGTAGGGTGCTCAATGGGCAAGCACCGTCTGCTGATGCAGACCGAGTGCGAGTATGTGCATTTTCACGACGCTGATGACGATTTGGATACTGATTTTGTCGAAAACTGTCAGTCATGGCTGGGCCAAGCCAACCCGCCGGAAGTTGTAATCTTTTCATACCGAGAGATATCGAGCGAAAGCGGGCAGGCGCTTGGAGTGCGACACTTTGATGATGAGGCGGCTAAAGCGGACACCATTGGATACGCGCTTTCAAATCAAATAAACCCATTTTGTGGTTTATATAAAAGACAAACACTGTTGAATAACAAAGGCTATCAGCTGGATGACAAGTATCTTTATAACGAAGATGTTTATTTTCATTTGCGATTAGCCTTCAGTGGAGTCCAGTTCCGATGTGATTCGCGGATTTGCGTAACAAACATTCGTCGCAGCGATTCCATGTCGTCCGCAAATCCAAAAGCTTGCGTGGCGGCGCAAATAGAGGTGATGAAGTGGGCAGCGTCCCAAGTCATTTCATCTGAACACCAAAGCATAGTTGCCCGGAAACTCTGCGTTCTTTCAGGGCTGGCTGGTGCCCAATCCATGTGGCAAGAGGCAGTGGACGCAGCCAGGTTGGCGCGAAATTTGGATCGTACTATTCCGTTTGCATCAACTACAGCGATCAACACGGTTTGGAAAACACTACCGAGTGCGGCCGTATTTCTCCGGGAGCTGGCGATCCGAATATCTGGTCGGCGCAGAGGAAATTGAAGCATTGAGCCGGGCAGCGGGTCTAAAAGTTTTGCTGCTTAGCCAAGCTGACATCGAGCATCAGCCCAGACTAAGAAAAGCAGCAAAGTTTTGGTACGAGCAGGGAGCTAGTATCGCCATTTTCTGTCCGCGAGTTGGAATGGCCAGTGCTGCAGACATTCAATCATTTACCGAGTCAAAAAATTACCAGCTCATCGAGCGCGATATGACCAAGGAGAGCATGCGCTCGAAAGTCTTATGGCTGGTGGCTTCGGTAACGCAGCAGCTGCAACGATTAATGTTTCGCATCCACCTTTGGAATTTGCCGACTGGCTATATCATCAAAAGCATAATCGGCGTTCGTCCGGCACGTCTGCCAGCGGTGGACATTGTTATTGTGCACCTGGCCGAGCTAATACCCTTTGCACTTAAAGTCGTTGCAGCAAATGATGCGAAACTTGTTTTCGACAGCCAAGAGTACTTTACGGGCCAATACGCACATCATGACCCCTCGACTAGACGCTGGATTGAAGAAGCCTATGTGGCTGGCCTCAAGCAGAGTTGTCTCACTACCGCAACCACCAATGTGATGGCGCGTAAAATAGCTGAACGGTTTATGGTGTCTCCGCCGCTTCGGCTAAGAAACTTTCCCTATACCAGTTCAGATGCTACGCCAACGCATCGAGAGAACGACAACGCTACAAGATTAATTTGGCAAGGTATGACG
Organism: uncultured Gammaproteobacteria bacterium; assembly: GCA_964630895.1. Classification (GTDB taxonomy): domain Bacteria; phylum Pseudomonadota; class Gammaproteobacteria; order Xanthomonadales; family SZUA-38; genus CAZVYE01. The sequence continues at coordinate 22,445 of CAZVYE010000004.1, forward strand.
CTGTGTCTTGCCGGCAGAGGGGTAAAGACTATCTTAGAGGCAGTCGCGAAGACTGGGCCAGAATTCTGTCTGGTATTGCAAGGCAATTTGTCACCGACAGATCGCATTGAACTCGAATCAAAAATACAAGAGCTTCAGTTGGAAGATCGAGTGGAATTACGTGCTGCTGCGACTCCTGAGTTAATGATTCAATCATTGCAGGAGTCTGATATCGGGTTGCTCGCTGAAACCGCAGATGATCAGAACTATCAGCTTACTGATGCCAATAAGCTGGCCGCATATATTCATGCTGGTTTGATGGTCGTGGCACCAGCTTTGGAGGGGTATATGGAGACCGCAGAGGACACGGGTTGCACGGTGTTCTACGAGCCAGATTCGAGTGAGTCTCTATATGAGACTCTGACAGCACTGGACACGATAGATATACAGAGATCAAAAGAAGCGGCTGTGGCGGCCCGGGCGACACTGATCTGGCCAAATGACTATCAGGCCGTGTTCTCGAAAGTGATGCAGGATTGCGTTGGACGCAGCCCCGAAAATTGACGTCATTATTCCTGCCTGGCAGGCCTCAGAAACCATCGGTGCATGCATCGAATCGGTGCTTGCGCAAGATTACCAGGAATGGAAGGTCATTCTGGTTGATGACGGTTCCAGCGATGGCACCTTCGACGTTGCCCAAAGCTATACGGATGAACGCATTCAGTGTCTACAGCAATCCAACCAGGGAGCCGCCGCTGCAAGGAACCGGGGCTTGGAGCATGCAACCGGAGACTTTATCGTTTTTCTGGACTCCGATGATCTGTTGGAGTCCAACAAATTCAGTGAACAAGTCAGCGTTGCGCAAAAACTGCCACAAACTGTTTTGACCTTTGGCGCATATACCAGGTTTTGGGAAGACGGCACTAGGGAAACAAACAATCCGGCACGAGGCTACGAAGATATGGTCGATCCATTGGCGTTGATACGGCATTTATGGCTTGAGAACGAGATGGTACAACCTGCTTGCTACCTCATACCGCGTCGTATAGCTGAAACGATTGGTCCCTGGAATACAGATTTGACCCTCGACGACGACGGTGAGTATTTTACAAGAGTACTGTTGGCCAGTGAGGCTGTTCACTATGTGCCCACGGCGAAAATCTACTATCGTTCGGGGCGAACAAGTAGTTTGGCGCATGCCCACAACAGTGCTGCGCTACGGTCCCGTTGGTTGTCGTGTCGCGCGCAGGTGCAGGCAGTATTTAGGCATAACAAGACGAACGAAACGGAGCGTGCGGCGGCGGCCCGTATTACACGATTCCTCCGAGATTCGTTTCCACTTGTTCCCAAATGCCGCAGGGATGCTCGCGAATGGTTAGAGCAGTTACCAGCAATTGAATTGCCGGCGGAAAATTCGCCAAGATATGAGTGGATCGCCAGGTGGTTTGGCTGGCGAATTGCGCGCATCGCCCAAAGAGCGTACCAAGCCATATTTCAAGCGTGATTTGAAATTAACAAACCAGACTCGATTAAGCGCGTCCTCATTGTCAGTCCGCAATTTGCCCCGGTCAACGCGCCGGAAATGCATCGTGTGAGAATGCTTTTGCCCCGTCTGGAAGCTAACGGTTGGGACTACAGATTGCTGACCGTGCGGCCAGACCAATGCGACTTTGAGCTAGATGATCAGTTGCGAGTGATAAGTCGCTACGACGAATCCAAGAAATCCGAAGCTGGTGCCATACCCAAGAGGCTGAGCGGACTGTTTGGAATAAACAATATAGGCTATCGCAGCTTCTTTTCTTTGCTTATTTCAGGTTTCAAGATACTGCGGAAAGAGCGTTGTACTTTAGTGTTTTTTTCGACGACTTCGTTCTTTACATTGTTACTCGGGCCAATCTGGAAAAGATTACTTGGAGTTGCATACGTTATTGATATCCAGGACATGATCTACACGGATTTCTACGACGATAAACCACGTTCGGAGTGGCCTAAGAAGCACGGGATATCTAAGTATCTTAACCGCTGGCTTGAGCGCGTTACGGTGCAGCGTGCAGCCGGTGTTGTTACAGTTTCCGAAGACTATTGCAGGCAGCTGAATTCGCGCTATGGAGCACGCGAATCACTGGCATGTCAGGTGCTGCCCTTTGGCACGTCTGTTTCTGACTTCAAAACACTGGCCATGTCATGTGATAGAAGCGCCAAATCCAGTCAGACATTGATTGTTAGATATTTGGGTAGAGTAACGAGAAGCATGCTTTCGTCAGTAGATTTACTGCTGACCGCCCTGAGCCGAATTCAGGTCACCGTGAGCTGCGAGTTTATCGGAACAAGTTATTATCTTTCCGCTGACGATACGGGCATAGTGGGGCACCGCGCGGCGACCGCATTTCGAGACTTAGAAGTCTCAGAAAACCCCAATCGTATTGGGTTTGTGGACAATTTGAAATCCATGCTTTCCGCAGATGTCCTGGTTGTTCTCGGTTCGGAGGATTCGGCCTATGAACCGTCGAAAGCCTACGCATGCCTAGCTACTGGCAATCCAGTTATTTTGGCCTCGCCCGAAGAGAATCAATTAACAGAGAAAATGAGCGGGATTGCAGGTGTGCACGTGTTGACAGGAGAGGTCACCCATGACGATGTCGTTGCAATTGAGCAACTTTTGACTCTGGATACCAGTGGATTGTTCGCGCAACGGTCTGCTGTAGTTGAGCAGTTCGATGCTACGTCAAATGCCCGGAAATTGTGTGTGTTTTTTGATGAGGTTTCTGGCGGTGCATGACAGTTCGCCGAAAGTCGCATTTGTCCTGGACAGTGTGCTCTTGTTTGGCCGGGAATTGGCAATCATAGATTTGGCAGCCACTTTGCAGGGGCGAGGATTTGATATCACCTTTTTGGTTCCGAAAACATATTCCGGTGCTCGGGTGGTGCCAAAACTCAGAAAACTTGGACTTAATTTTCGGGAATTGAACTTCCACGACCAGCTACGTAGCAGCGATAACTGGCAGACAAGGATCAAGGCAGCCTGGAATATTTTGCGGTCTTCGATGCAATTAGCAATTGTGCAACGCCGAGAGCAATTTGATTTGGTACTTATGGGCACAATCCACGAGGTCATAAATTTCATGCCCTTTTTGGCAATCAGTGGATTGCCAGTTGTCTACCGACTAGGTGATGTAGAAGACTTTGGGAAGCACCACAAGGTAAAGCAGCTTGCGTGGCGTTGGTTAGCTGGGCGCGCAAGCACTGTAGTTTGTATCAGTCGATTTGTGTGTACCCAGCTGACTGACAGATTTCCCGACGCGAGAACCAAGATCATCATCAATCGGCCAGTTTCAGTAGATCATGATGGTTTCAAAAGAAGCCGCCGTCCCGAGTCCGAATTGGTTATTGGCTATATCGGTCGCCTAAGTGAGGCAAAAGGTCTCCGCTTACTTGTTGAAGCTTGTGAGCAGCTCCAATCGCGTGACATGCATTTCAAGCTGAGGTTAGCAGGATCAGCGCTCCCCCAGGATAAGGACTTTGAATCATGGCTTTTGGCAAAGGTAGAAAGCCATGATTGGATTCAGCTGATTGGACACCAGGATCAGCCCATGAAATTTTATGCAGGCATAGATCTGCATGTTAGTCCGTCTTATTTGGAAGCTCTGGGAAACACGATCATTGAAGCCAAGTCAGCCGGTGTGCCGTCGGTAGTAACTCCTGTAGGTGGGCAAACAGAATTAATAAGTTCTGGCCATAACGGAGAGATCGCTACAGGTATGATGCCTAAAGACTTAGCGGATGCGCTTGCTGGTTACATCGTTTCTCCAGGCTTGTGTATTGAGCACGGCGAAGCAGCAAGAAGTTCACTAGACCAGCTTGGAATTATGGAATTTGCGGACAAATGGGCCGCTGTGATGGTGCAGGCAGGGCGTGCTTAAGAAAACTGCTGCACCATTCGCCATATTGGCAATAGCCGCTCTGCCACTATTGCATGATCCTTGGTTATTCCTTTTAGCCCTAGCAACGATCTGGGTAGGGTTCTCGTTGTTGTGGCACCTCGATGCATCGAGAATGTTAGTGTTTCTGTTCTCCTTTCAGTGGCTACAAGTAGTTGCAAAGCTACTTCAAGCCTCAATTGCCAATACCTCGGTAGATGCAATTTGGATTGAATCTTCCTATGGCTGGCAACGTCCCGCTGACGGTAGTACCAGTATTGCAATTGCACTTAGTTTGATTGCGCTTTGTGCATTGGCAGTTGGTATTCGCCTTGGCGCCGGGAGCTATAGAATTCGGTATTCCGCAACGGAATTTTTGTCCCTGCCGCAAGAGCGGGTCGTAAAGTACGCATTGATCTCCTATCTTGCTTTTGCGATTGCTGCAGTACTCACAGACTTTGTGCCTGGCGGCTTACGCCAATATGTTGGTAAATTTCTGCAATTTAAGTATTTAGCACTATTTATTTTTGTTGGTTTCGCTTTTGCAAAACGCCGGTTCAGACTAGTAGTCGTTGGGATATTGGCGGTAGAAATATTACTGGGTTTCACGCGTTACTTTGCCGCTTGGAAAATTAGCTTATACATCGTTATCTTAGCGATACTTTATACCACTCCCCAGTTAACAACCCGCCAAATTTTCCGGCTTGCTGCCGTGGGTGGTGTCGTTATGGCAGCAGCGTTGGTGTGGACCGCAATCAAGCCTGAACAACGCGCCTTTCTAAACGAAGGGTCAGGGCAGCAAGTTGTTGTTGTGGGAATATCAGATGGACTCAAGAATTCGATTGACCTTGCTACGGCTCTGGACGGTAGCGCGTACATTAACGCCTGGCACGACTTGTTAAACCGCATTGCATACGTAGACTTCTTTGCCAACGCCATAAACTACGTGCCAGAAGTGGCGCCGCATCAGAACGGCAAATTGGTCTCTAAAGCAGTTCTGCACATACTGACCCCTCGCATTCTATTCCCCAATAAACCCAGGCTTGAATCGGACTCGGAGCTGACAATGCGATACACCGGGCTTAGATTGGCCTCTGAAGAGCATGGAACCTCAATCAGTCTTGGCTACGTCGCAGAGTTATACGTTGATTTTGGCCCATTCTGGATGCACGGTTTTGTTTTTCTAATTGGTTTGATAATTGGCCTTGCGTTTCGGGCAGTTGCCTCTTTGAAAGTGCCTCTATATATATCGGCCGGAACTGTGGTGGTCCTGCTGTTAAACATTCATATTTTTGAGATTTCACTCGTCAAGCTGCTAGGTTCATTGCTCACGGCTCTAATCGTGCAATATTTCACTATTCGCTTTCTTTTCGACACAAGAACAGGGCTGATGCCGCTGTCAACTCGGTTGCATTCGACGCAACAATCTGGATCGCAAGGAGCAGCTGGTTGAGGCTTGCCATAATTGCCACTCATCCCATCCAATATCATGTGCCCTGGTTTCAGTATTTGGCTAATCAAGACTGGGTTGAAAGCAAGGTGTTCTATCTTCACCAGCCAGATCAAAGCGGCGAATTCGATCCGGGGTTCAAACGTCAAGTGAAGTGGGATATTCCACTACTGGAAGGTTACCCCCATTGTTTTGTACCCAATCAGTCCAGCAAGCCGAGTACGACTGAATTTTTGGGCTTGTATAACCCGGAACTGGAGTCCGCCCTGGATACATTTAACCCAGACGCTTGTCTTTTACTGGGATATTTCTTTCGGACCTACCTGAGTTTTATCTTCCGAGCGAAGTGGCCAATGATCTTTAGAGGGGATTCTCATAGGCTGGGTTCGCAGTCGTTGAAACAGGTTTTCAAAGATCAAATCATCTCCAGAATATACCGGCGGTTTGATGCTGTGTTGTGTGTGGGGGAGGCCAATCGAACTCATGTATTGGACTTAGGTGTTGCAGAGTCACGCGTGTTTCATTCTCCTCCTGCTGTGGACGTAGATCGTTTTTGCTTAACCGAGAGCATGCGTGATGAGGGTCTGGCACTGCGTAAGCAGCTTTCTATTAGAGAGGACCAAATCGTTTTTCTATTCGTCGGCAAATTAGAATGGAAGAAGGATCCGGGGTCGTTCGTCAATGCTGTGCGAGAACTCGGCAGCGATGATTGTGTGGCTGTTCTGGTTGGTGAGGGTGACTTGAGTGACGACCTCCAACGCTCTGCTGGGAAAAATGAACGTTGGGCGGGTTTTATTAACCAACAAGAACTGCCGAAATGGTACGCCGCAGCCGATGCGCTGGTACTGCCGTCTCAGGACAAGACAGAAACCTGGGGCATGGTTGTCAATGAGGCTATGGCCATGCAGTTACCCTGCATAGTCAGTGATCTGGTTGGCTGTGGACCAGATTTGGTTAAACCGGGCAAGACCGGTTGGATCTTTCCTGCAGGCGACAAAAATGCACTACGAGATGTCTTGCGCGGGGCCATGAAAATTGGTCGTGCTGGTCTAGCGGATATGGGTGGCAAAGCGCGGGAGCTCGTGCTTTCTGAGTTTACCTATGCGAACACTACGCAGGGATTGCATGACGCATTGAATTTCATTGTCAAAACTGATGATGCAGCAGCATGAAAATTTTGCAGGTTGTCCCTACGTATTGGCCTGCAGAGCGGTACGGTGGTCCAATTCATTCGGTCCACGGTCTATCTCGAGCGTTGGTAGAGCAGGGGCATGAGGTTACTGTTGCAACTACCAACGTTGACGGAGCGCAGCGACTCGAACCGGACAACGGTGCGGCAAAATGTGTTGATGGTGTTGCGGTCCGGTATTTTAAAGTGGGGTTTGGCCAGCGCCTTTATTGGTCACTAGACATGCTGAAATTCCTTCATAGGCACACAGGAGAGTTTGATGTTGTGCACTGCCATTCAGTATTTCTGCTGCCCACGAGTTTCGCCCGTTATTTCGCTTCTCGATTTAAGGTTCCCTGCATTATTTCACCTCGCGGCATGTTAGTGGATTCCCTAATTCGAGCACGCAGTTCATTCATTAAACGTAGCTGGATTCGGTTATTCGAAAAGCGAAATCTCGCCATGAGCAGCTTTATCCATGTCACGGCCGAAAAAGAAAGAGAAGAGCTTTCGAATCTGGGGCTGGAATTGGCTAAAACGCGCATGATTCCAAATGGCGTTCGGCAGCCTGAGAATGTGCCCGAATGCCCGTTGCCTGACGCGTGGAGTGGGTTCCGTATACTGGCCCTTGGACGGTTAAGCTGGAAAAAGCGATTGGACAAACTGCTGCTGGCACTGCAGGAGTTGCCACAAGCAACTCTACTGGTAGTTGGTCCCGATGATCAGGGACTTGGAAACGAACTAAAGGCTCAGGCAAGAAACCTTCAAGTCTCCGAACAACTCATCATCATGGCGGCCGTAAAGGAAGAAAAATGGTACCTGTACCAAAATGCAGATGTCCTGGCGTTACCGTCAGACTCAGAAAATTTCGCGAATGTTGTTCTAGAGGCCATGATGGTTGGCTGCCCTGTCCTGGTAAGCGAACAGGTAGGTGCCGCGGACATAGTTTCCCAGTTCGACGCAGGGATTGTGTTTGACGGCAGCGTAGAAGCGCTGGTTGATGCATTAAAAAAGCTGACGAAAGATCAAGCAATGGCGAATCGTATGGGGCAGCAAGGAAGAGTTGCGGCTGCAAGGTTTCAATGGCAGCAATTGGTAGTCGAGTACGAGAATCTTTATCGAGACGCGATGGGGCAAACAGCAAATGCGATTGTCTGAGGTAACGCCACTGATCATTACGTACAACGAAGAAGCAAACATTGGCCGGGTACTGGAACGGCTGCAGTGGGCTCAGAGAGTACTCATTGTAGATAGCTATTCAAGCGACAGTACTGAGCAAATTGCAAAATCGTTCGAAAACGTTCAATTCATCCAAAATCGTTTTGAGAATTTTGCGCAACAGTGCAATTTCGGTTTGGGACTAGTCAAAACCAAATGGGTGCTCTCGATCGACGCAGACTATGTTTGTTCTGAAGCGTTGGTAAGAGAAATTTCAGCCCTTGAGCCGGCCGAAATTCAGGGCTTTCGAACGCGATTTGACTTCCTCATCCTAGCCAAAAAAATACCGGGAACCTTATTGCCGCCAAGAACAGTGCTGTTCAGAACGGAATCTGGGCACTACGTAATGGACGGGCACGCGCACCAGTTAGTGCTAAAAGGATCTACCTCGGATCTTGATTCGCATATTGCTCATGATGATAGGAAGCCACTGAGCCGTTGGTGTGAAAGCCAGATTGGATATGCCCGCAAAGAAGCAGAAAAGCTCTTGAGTGCACGTTTTGGCGAGCTCAGCAAGGCGGACAGGATACGTAGATTGCCATTTGTAGCGCCGCCGATGGTATTCGTCTTTTCTCTGATTCGTTGCAAGGTGTGGCGCGCACCAAGACCGGTTGTTTACTACGCCCTGCAGAGATTGATTGCGGAATGGATGCTGCAGTTATTTCTTCTTGACCGGCGCATTTTGTTGTCAAAGAGATTGTGATTATTCTATTTAAAAAGCCTGTGGCTCGACTATGGACATAAAGTCCAAGCTAGCTCGTTTGTTCTTCCCATACGGTTCGATACAAAAGGTGTTGCGCGGTACCGCGAAGGGGCTGAAGTTCGTGGTAGAACCTGGATTGGGTGTTACCTATGCGCTTGGAACAGAAATCGCGGCACCCAAGTTTTTCCAGGAATTTGTTCGGCCGGACATGCTGGTGTTTGACATCGGTGCCAATAAGGGTCAAATGGCGCTGCTATTTTCCAGACTTGTCGGACCTGGGGGGAAGGTTGTAAGTCTGGAACCTGCGCAGATTGAATTCTCAAGTCTGGTTCGAAATATTGAGCTGAATAATCTCAATAACATTCTGGCACTTGAGGCAGCTGCAGCCAATCAGGCTGGCAGGATGGAGTTTCTATACAGCAGCGAAGCGCCAACCCAGGGCAAGCTGGCGAGTACTGAGCCAGAGTACCAAGTAGAGGATACAGAGAGTTTTTCTGTTAGTTCCGTCACGCTCGATGCGCTTGCCGAACAGCATGGGATGCCAGATTTCGTCAAACTGGATATCGAAGGTGGTGCGGCGGTGGCTTTGCAGGGTGCGTCGACGATATTGACGCAGGGTAATCCCGTGCTCTACATCGAATTGCATGGTCCGGAGGAGCGAGCGGGTGTGGTCGAGGAGATCTTGGGGCGAAACTATATGGTCTACGATACGCTGGGTAACGAACTGACAGACGACCCCGAGCTATGGCCACCAGCGCTAGTTGCACAAAGATCTTAGTCACTGGCCATGGAACAGTGCCTAAAAGTGCATAATTGAGTGCAATGCAGTTAAAGAAATTTTCCAACAAAGACTTCAGCCGAGGCCGCTCGTCCATTAGCGAACTTATGTGGTTAATTACCCAATGGTTGTTTGTTTCGTCCTGGCAGCCGTTCAATGGGCTACGCGTGGCTGCTCTTCGGCTTTTCGGTGCGGAAATAGGGCAGGGAGTCATACTCAAGCCGCGGCTGCGGGTGAAGTTTCCCTGGCGGTTGAAGGTTGCTGACTACGTGTGGCTCGGGGAGTCGGTTTGGATTGATAACCTGGCACCGGTGACTATTGGTTCTAACTCATGTATCTCTCAGGGCGCGTATCTGTGTACGGGATCGCACGATGCTGCAAGAAGTACTTTCGATCTGATTACCCGTCCCATCGTTATCGAAGACCAGGTATGGGTGTGCGCAAAGTCCGTTGTGCTTCCAGGGGCGGTATTGCATTCTGGATCATTGCTCACTGCCGCTAGCGTAGCGAAAGGCGAGTTAGCAGCCTGGTCGATGTATTCTGGCAATCCCGCCGTAAAGATTGGCCGGCGCAGTGAGCAAGAGACAGCAACCTGAAGATCATCTTCGTTAATCGCTATTTTCATCCGGACCATTCGGCCACAGCGCAGATCCTTTCTGATCTGGCGTTTGCTCTGGTAGAACGGGGCTATGCAGTCACGGTTGTCACCAGTAAGCAGCGTTATGACGAACCCGGTGCAAATCTGCCTACGCACGAGACCGTTAACGGAGTTGCAGTGCATCGGGTTGGCGGCACCAGTCTGGGGCGAGTGGGATTGATACGTAGAGGGCTTGGAGCGATAGGTTTTATACGGGCGGCTCGTAGGAAGATCCGCGAAATCTGTCAGCGCGGTGACGTAGTAGTGATGAAAACAGATCCTCCCATGCTTGGCGCTTTTTTAACCAGGACAGTGTTGCAGAACAATGGCCGACCGGTGCAGTGGCTGCAGGACGTTTTTCCAGAAGTCGCCGAACAGCTTGGGGTTATTAAGGGGGGGTCCTTGCTGGCGCGCCAGCTTAAAGCTCGAAGAAATCGTAGTGCCCAACGTTCGGATGCATTGGTTGTGCTCGACCAAAGCATGCGCGAACGTGTGCGGCCATTTGTTGGCATGGCGCGGCTAAAAACTATTCACAACTGGAGCCACGAGTTGCAGCCTCTGGCGCCGCAGGAATCGGACTTTCGCAGCACATTGGAGCAACCCCAAAAGTTGGTGATCGGTTACTCAGGAAACTTGGGCAGAGCTCACCCAGTAGAACCGATAGTAGAACTCATAGAGTCCGAGAAAGCCCGAACGCACTGTCATTTTGTGTTCGTGGGCGGGGGCATTCATGCCGAGGCACTGAAAAAGCTTACAGCGTACCGAGCCTGGAAACACGTCGAGTTTCGACCTTATCAGCCGCGCGAAAGTCTCAGCGACTCAATGGCTGCCATGGACGTCCATTTGGTTACGCTCGACGCAGCATTGGATGGTTTGATTACACCATCGAAATTTTACGGCGTGCTCGCCGCCGGGAGACCAACGCTCTTTATTGGAAAATCCGATGGAGCGCTTGCTCAGCTCATAACCAGCGAACAAGTCGGTCTGTGTATAGAAGGCAATGCAAAGACTAACTGGAATCTGGTCATGGATCGGTTGCTAGACGAAGACCTTCGGCGGGCAATGGGCAATAAGGCACTGCAATTGCATCAATATCGCTTTGCTTTTCGGAACCGGGTTGATGATTGGGAAACCCTCATAGGTGAGCTCACAAATACCTCAGAACGCATGCCATTGGAGAAGTCTGTATGACAACCAGCGTCTTTGTGGCCGGAGAGAACGGCATGGTGGGGCGTGCGCTTTGTAGAACGATAGCCGCGCAACCGGAATACACACGTATCAGTGGTTCTCGATCAGTCGTTGATTTAGCGGATGCAGTGGCGGTAAAAGACTTCCTTCGGTCCAACAGACCCGATCAAGTCATTGTCGCAGCTGCCAAGGTTGGTGGCATTGGCGCAAACAGTCAACAGCCGGCGGAGTTTCTCCATGAAAACCTAATCATCGCTGACAATCTTATTCATGGGGCATACGGTGCCGATGTGAAGCGACTGCTTTTTCTAGGCAGCTCTTGTATTTATCCCCGGGACGCAACCCAACCTCTAACTGAGGATTCGCTGCTGTGCGGGCCACTGGAGCCAACTAATGACGCCTACGCAATCGCTAAGATAGCGGGAATTAAGCTATGTGAAGCCTATGATCGACAATATGGCTGCGACTTTCGCGCTGTTATGCCCACCAATCTATTCGGTTCGTTCGATAATTTTGATTTGGAAAATGCCCATGTGCTGCCGGCCCTATTGCATCGAATGCACTTGGCAAAAATCCAGGGCGCCGAGTCCGTAAGCGTTTGGGGCAGTGGTAAACCGTTACGCGAGTTTCTATACGTTGACGATCTAGCGGAGGCCTGCTTGCATGTTCTCGATATGAGCCGAGATCAATGGGAAACAATTACTGCCCCCCATCAGCGTTTCGTCAACATTGGCTATGGGAAAGACATTAGCATTGGCGAGCTGGCCCAACTGATCAAGTCAGTCGTTGGATTTGAAGGAGAGCTGAAATTTGACGCCAGCAAGCCAGATGGCACCCCACGCAAGCTATTGGATTCGTCCAAAGTATTGAATTCCGGTTGGGAACCGCGCATTGGTCTTCATGATGGTATAGAGCGCACCTACGCCTGGTTTTTGGAACACCATGCTAAGTAACTTACCAATGCAATTTTTGGGCTTGGCTTTTGGTGCATTTATTGCCACAGCGTTGGCGATACGCGCCTTCGTTCCAATTGCCCATCGCCTGGGTTTGGTGGACCTGCCCAGCGGTCGCAAAATTCATCAGCAAGCCATCCCGTTGGTCGGTGGTTTGGCCATATTTGCCGGTGTGAATATGGCGCTGCTCGTATCAGGTCTGCCATTGGCTGAGTACAGGTTGCTGGTGGCAGGTGCGGGGACGCTCCTGGTGATCGGGTTATTGGATGACTTGCACGAGATTTCTGCCAGCTTACGCTTTGCGATTCAAATCGGAGTTGTCTTGGTTGTCGCCGCCAACGGCAACATGCTGTTGCAGTCATTTGGAAATCTGTTGGGATTAGGTGCTGTTGATTTGGGAATGTTCGCATGGATTTTGACGCCTTTTTGCGCAACTGGAGTGATCAATGCAGTGAACATGTCGGACGGGATCGATGGTCTGGCGCCGGGTATTGTCGCCATCGTGATTTCGAGCATCTTGTTTATTGCTTTATTCGCTGGACTGGAGCAACTTGCGCCGCTAGCGCTGCTTATTTCTGCTATTGGGTCTCTTACAGCGTTTCTGCTCATCAATGTGAGTCGACGGATTGGCGGGCGGTTTAAGAACTTTTTGGGCGATTCTGGCAGCACAATGCTGGGATTTTTACTTGCCTGGCTACTAATTACCTACTCTCAGGAAGGCAAGCAATTGTTTGCACCTGTGACTGCGCTATGGTTGCTTGGGCTCCCCCTTATGGATACGGTTTTCGTCATGCTGCGACGCATGCGCAATGGAAACTCCCCGTTTTCTGCTGGCCAAGACCATTTGCATCACCTTTTTCTCCGGTCCGGTCGTTCACCCAGAGTAACCTTACTTTGCATGTATGGCCTCGCCCTGATGCTTGCGGTTGCTGGAGTTGTTGCCGAATTGGTATCCGTTAGTGAGTCGTTGCGGTTTTACGGATTTCTTGCTGCTTGCGGCATCTACGCGGCAGTCATTGGTAATAGCTGGCGCCGCCAGCGTTGGCTGGGTCGGCCGGTTGCGTCAAAAGTTCAGTTGACCACCTAGAAGTATTGTCGTTCCAGCATTTGAAGTGATGAAATCAGACCAAAAGCAGCACGATCATCTGGGCCGACTGGCCTATTTTGGGTTGTTGGCGATTCTGTTTCTTGCGCCTATTGCTTTAGGGGCGAATCGTACCTGGATTTGGCTGGCGTTTTTGGCAGCGACCAGTTGTCTCTGGGTGGTGATTGCCTGTTTTCGGTGGCCCGCAGGGCTTTTTCAAAACAGATGGCAACGCTTTACGGTCTGGGCTCTCATGGCAGTTGTTGGTTGGCATCAGCTCTACTGGGTATTGCCTGGAATCAGTCTGGATCGCTATGCAAGCTTTCTGCAGGGACTCCTTAGCATATGGTATCTGCAGATATTCATGGCGGTACTAGTGCTGGTTACGTCTCGGCGACGCATGATTATGTTACTCGCTACGCTGCTCACGGCGGCTGGAATTCAGGCCATTGTAGGAAGTTTGGTTGCCTTGACACCAAACGCAGATTTTCTTGGTCCTATTCGAACGGCTGCACCCGGAATACTTACCGGGACTTACGTGAACCGAAACCACGTTGCGGGTTTATTCGAGTTGGCATTAGCTGCAGGTATTGGGCTGATGCTTATCGGGGCGCATGACAAATTGGCATCTAGTTGGCGAGAGAGGCTGCGAAACCTGCTTCAGTCTGTGTTGAGCTGGCGTGTTTTGGTGCGCTTGACCATGGTCCTCATTGTTATTGGTTTGGTCTTGACGCGATCGCGGATGGGCAATGCAGGTTTCTTCATATCGCTGCTAATCTGCGGTGCCGTTGCGCTCGTGCTGCTTAGACAGGCGCCACGATCCATAAGTGTTTTGCTTATCAGTTTGCTAGTTATAGATCTGGCCCTGATTGGCACATTTTTTGGGGTAGAGCAGGTTGTTGACCGTATCCGGACAACCGGTCAGACATCGGGGCAAATTGGTGTCGAAGCGGTACCTCTGGTGAACCGGAAAATTGATCGACTGGACGTCAGTCGCGAGTCGATGAAGCTGTTTTCATCAAGGCCATTGCTAGGACACGGCCCCGGAACCTTTTATATCGCGTTCACCCAAGTGCGGCCTCCTGATATCCGTTTATTTTTTGATCACGCACACAACGACTTTGTTGAGTTTCTTGTGGAAATCGGTGCGATTGGGTCTGCCTTAATTGTTGCGTTCTTAGCTACTGTGGTTTGGAATGCTATTCAATGCATGCGTAGCTCACATCCGGTGAAGCGCGGTGTCGGGTTTGCTGCACTCATGGCAACGACTTCTCTTCTTATTCACGGTCTGGTCGATTTTAACCTTCGTATTCCGGCAAATGTTGCCTGGCTAATTGCGTTACTTGCGTTGGCAACGCGGGCGAATTTCAGGGGTTCAACACGGCAATTGGGTGGCATTTATGTAAATTAATGTTTCGAATGCAAGATTATCGCTAAAGTTTGCATTTATTTTAGAAAATGGGATGCAATTCACAGTGTATATTTGCGAGAATGCGCGCGCATGCACCCAGTCAAGAATTTCAGCGGAACATAATGATAAGTAAAATCAAGCAACTTGGACTCGTATACTCCGGGATGGCGTTATTGTGTCTAAGCGCCATCGCCGAAGCTCAGCCCAGGTTAATAGCGGGATTTCAATGGCAACCAGAAGTGCGCGCCGCGATAGGTTTTGACGACAATTTGTCTCGTCGACAGGCATCGGACGACGCCGCGTTTTATCTAATTGCCCCCAGCATTAAAGCGCTGCGCAGTTTTGGCAAACACGATTTTGATGTGGGCTACGGCCTGGATATCTATCAATTCGATGGCTCTGACGAAGACGATCACGTCAACCAGACGCTGGCAGCAAACTGGAAGTTTAGAGCCAGCTCTCGTCACAACTTCGGTCTGTCCGCTGGTTGGGAAGAAAAATCTGATTCTCGTGGCGAAGGCATTCGTGAATCACTACCGGGTGCCTCACCACTGGATCGCGACGAATATCACGAAACGCACTGGGAGGCTTTTTGGCATATGGGTTCACCAGGCGCAAAAGGGCGTTTTGAGTTTGCTGCGGGACAAAGTGACAAGGAATATCAGAATAATCGTGAGTTTACTCGTGTTGGCGATTTGGACTCCGAAATTCTGAAAGGAGCGTTCTTGTGGCGGTTGAGCGGTAAGACTCGAGCGGTACTGGAAGCTGAATGGGCAGAAGAGGATTTTAAGTTTACCAACCGAGACAATGACTTTACCTGGATTGGTGTAGGTTTGAACTGGGCTGCAACTGCGAAAACCGAGGGGCGTTTTCGCATTCGTCAGATTGAAAAGGATTTTAATGATCCTTTATTGCAGGACCAGGACGGCATCGGCTGGACGGCCGCGGTTCGCTATAGCCCACGCAGTTACTCCACGTTTGAATTCGCAACCGGCAGGGAATACGAAAACGCGGTCTGTGGATCTACTACGGTCGAGCGTGAAGAGTACAGCCTTACCTGGAGTCATCGTTGGCGCGAAAGATTTGGCACAAGTTTCGGTGTGAGCTTTATTAACGATGAGTTTATTCCATCCAACAGAACGGATGACATCACGACTTTTAGCGCTGCGCTCCGCTATCAGTTTCGCCGGTATCTTTCATTTGATGCAAGTCTAAGGTACTTCGACAGTAGCTCGTCATTCGCGGAATTTGATTACGACCGAACGCTCTTTCAAATTGGTATGACTTACGCGCCTTGATACACTTTTTTACGAAATGTATCGTGTATTCAGTCATCGTTTAGCCCATATGTGCGAAAATACGCTATAAGTTTCAGAGGTATAGCGTGTGTTTAGAATGCGAAACAGAACAATGGTGCCGGTGTTCTGCCTTTGCCTGTTGGCATTTGGGTCGGCATTGGGTCAATCGGACTATGTAATTGGAGCCGGTGACCAGCTGACCATCACTGTATTCGGCGAGCCAGACCTTTCCCCTACGGTAAAAGTTTCGGAAGACGGCACGATACCGTATCCGTTTTTAGGTGACGTTAGATGCGCAGGCCAAACGGTGGCTGACATTGAGGCAGCTTTGATGAGAGGTTTAAGAGGCGACTACCTGATCGATCCAAAAATCACCGTGTCCGTCGCTGAATATCGGCCCATCTTCATCAATGGAGAAGTGAAATCTCCCGGCAGTTTTCCCTTTCAACCTGGATTAACAGTGGGCAAAGCCGTCGCACTGGCAGGCGGTCTCACTGAGCGGGGTTCCAACCGCAAAATTTTCCTACGTTCCGAAGGCGAGGGTCCAGACCAAAGGCGCCGAGTCGACATGGAGGCTGCCCTGCGACCTGGAGACATTCTCAACATTGAAGAGAGCTTCTTTTAACAACGCAGCAGTCGATCGCGTTATCATTGTTCCATGCAGGACTTGACCACACCAGTTGTAAGAGTAGAAGAAGACCAGAACGACTCGGGGTTTGACCTGCGGCGCATTTGGCGCGTCATTTGGACGCGCAAATGGATTATTGTAGGCATCACACTGCTAACCGCAGTGTTGTCATTGATGTTTGTGCTGCGCCAAACGCCGATCTATCGCGCAACGGCGACGTTACAGATAGAGCGCGAGCCCACGCAACCATCACCTTTCCAAGATCCATATTCGGTATATGCCGATCAGTATCTGTATTACCAAACCCAATACGGTCTAATCAAACGCCGCGCCATCGCAGAAAGAGTCGCTGAAGAGCTGGATATGCTGCCTGACCCGACCGAGCCTGTGTTGGAGCCAGCAGAGCCAGCGAAACCGGGCCTGTTTACTCTAGAGCGATGGCTACCGGAAGGCTGGTTACCCGAGACACCGGAAGTACCAGTACGATCTGCGCGAGACAACGTACTGGCAGGAATTGTTGGCGCCATTCAATTGAGTCCCCGGCGCGATTCTCAACTTGTTGATATATCTATCGAAAACGCCAACCCGGTGCTTGCTGCTCAAATCGCCAATGCGGTCGCAAGAGCTTATATAGAAGATAATCTTGCTGGCCGCATCGAAATGAATCAGGCCGGCAGCAGTTTCTTGTCAGAGCGTCTTGCTGAGTTGAAAGAGAACCTTACCGAGTCGGAAGAGGCGCTGCAGACATTTAAGGACAGTGAACGTTTGGTGGCAACCAGCGACGTAGACTCCGTTGCCAACCAGGAGCTCAGCGCCGCCACAGAGAAGGTGACCAGCGCAAGACGCGGACTTTCAGATTTAGAAGTGCGTCTGGAGCAGCTCCGCGCGGCGCAGTCTGATCCACAAGCGGATCTGGCTTCGTTACCCGGCATTGTTGACAGCGCTCAAGTTGCACCGGTTTACCGGAATCTTGTGGATGCGCAGGCCGAGGTGGATCGACTCTCCAACCGTTATGGACCAAAGCATCCGAGGATGATTGCCGCCCAGGGCACTCTGGAGGCGGCGCGTAAATCTCTACGCGAACAGGTCATCGTAGCGACCGAAGTGCTCAGGCAGGATGTTGCAAATGCTCGTGCTGTGCTGCGAGCAGCAGAATCAGAACTGGAAGCAGTCAAAGGCAGAGTTAGGTCGTTTGAGCGTCAGACCTACGATTTGGCTCGGCTAGAGCGCGAAGTCCAGGCCAATCGAGACATCTATCAGCGCTTTTTGGGCCAATATAAAGAGACAGATGCGGTTGGAGAAGTACAGGCAGCAAATGCTCGGCTGGTCGAGTTGGCTCTGCCCCCGACCTATCCCGTAAAGCCCAACAAAAAGCGATCCCTGATGATGGGCATGCTGCTGGGGTTAATGCTTAGTATCGGTTTATGTTTCTTGCTCGAACATTTAGACAACACGCTCAAGAGTAGTGAGGATGTTGAACGGCATACGGGATTGCCCGTTTTGGGTGTGTTACCCAGACTGAAAACCAGCGAGAGCGACAATTTACAACCCCTGCGCCATTTTAAGGAACGCAAGCGGTCTATATTTTCAGAGTCGATACGAACCGTTCGCACGGGTGTATTACTCTCTGGATTGGACGATGCCCACAAAGTTGTCGTAGTAACGTCATCTGTACCCGGTGAGGGAAAAACTACATTGTCTATGAATCTGGCACGAGCATTGTCAGAAATGCGCAAGGTGTTACTGATTGATGCAGACATGCGCAGGCCTATGATTGCCAGTGCGTTAGGCCAGGCGAAAGATCATCCTGGGCTTTCCCAGTTTATTTCTGGCGAACGCAAGCTCAGCGAATGTGTAAGCCAAATTCCAGAGAGTTCACTTTTTGTGATGTCGGCTGGCGTCATCCCTCCAAACCCCTTGGAAATGCTGTCGTCGAACCGATTCTCAGAAGCGCTTGACAGTTTGGCTGAGAAGTTTGATCACATCGTCATCGATGCAGCACCGGTACTGGCGGTCAGCGACGCGCTGGTATTGTCTCGCTTAGCCAGCTCCGTGATTTACGTAATTCGCGCAGATGCCACGCCGACGCCTGCGGTGAAGGACGGTGTAAAACGGTTACGTCGAGTGGATGCACATCTTATCGGAGCAGTCATCAACCGAGCCCAAGGCCGCGGCAAAGCTGGGTACGGCAAGTACAGTGGCTATGGTTACGGCTATTACACTGATTATGGCTACGCAAAACCCGATAAGTGAGTAGTGCCCGCTAGCATGCGTTGGATCGTTGCTTCAGCAAGCCTGCTAATAGCCCTGATTGCCGGCATGCTTGTGTTCAGACATGCACATATCAATTTGATGTTTAGCCATCTCGATGTGCAGATCGAGCAGATTGGCAAACCCAAACCAGTAAATACAGAATGGCTGCAAGCCCGTATGCGTGATGCGGGCAAACCTGAATGGATTCCCGCAGACCCGAGTGTACAAACATTAAAGGTCCGGCTTTCCCTTTGGAATGCGGATAGTGCTGGCTTGGGCTCTCAGGCATCTGAGGCTATTCTAAATGAAGCCGAATTGCAGCTTGCGCAAGCACTTGCTGCTCGCCCAACTTGGGCCCGAAACCTGGCGGCAAAAAGTGGATTAATTGCTCGCCAGCGCCCGCTTGATGCATCTGAACTGAATGCCGCAATCGCTGATTTGTTCCAGTTTGCGCCCTTCGAATGGTACGCCTGGCGTGATGTTCTTCCTTGGGCACTGCTGCGCTGGGAAGCGTTAACTGCGGAAAATCAAGCGCTTGTAGCACAACACATCATTGCTGCAGAACGACACTATCGAGGATGGATTTCCGAAGCCATCACACGTTACAGCAATCCGATTTCTTTCTGCGCCCACTTCCCGCTAGAATCTGCGCCGGCGATTTGTGAAGAGGATACGCTTTAATGGCAAAGTTGGTATTACGATTGTTCGTTATTTTCATTGCCTTTTGTGCACTATCAGTCGCAGTCCCAATGTTGATGTCATGGGAAGCAACCCACGCTGTTGAAAGGCCCTTGTTCCTGGAGCGGTCCTGGCTCGAAATGAAACAAAGCGCGCTATTGCTGCTGGCGCAAATCAGTCTGGTGATGCATTTTGTTCTGAGACGCGAAAAGTCTGGGGTACTGGCAGTTATGATTGCGCTGGTATTACTTTGTTTTCAAATTCGGGAGCTTGATTACTGGTTAGATCGCTATGTGTTTGACGGCGCCTGGCAAACGCTCGTCACCATTACCGTGCTGGGATTGTTCGCCTTCTGGTGGAAATGGCGCGGAGCATTTGCCGAGCAACTGGATTCGTTTCAGCGACACAGCGCCTTTGGAATGCTGCTGGCAGGCGTGCTGACAATAGCTTTTTCTCGAATGTTTGGTGTTGGTGACTTCTGGGAACTGGTGATGGGCGACCAGTATATGCGCTCGGTAAAAAATGCAGCAGAGGAAGGCACTGAGACATTTGCCTATGTTTTAATTCTTTGCGCCACGCTACTTTGGTGGTTGCAGCCACAAAATAGAACGGAAAAAATTAATGAGCCTGATTGAAGTTCCCGTCTCTTACGGGGAGCTAATTGACAAGATTACGATCCTTCAGATTAAGTCTGAACGGATGTCCGATCCAGAAAAGGTCGCTAACGTGCGAAAAGAACTTGAGCTGCTGACGGAACGCTGGGATTCTGTCGTAGCTAGTGCTACAGATGTAAGTGCTGAAGTAGCCCAGTTGAAGCAGGTTAACGAGGCGCTTTGGGAAATCGAAGATGATATTCGGGATAAAGAAATGGCATCGGAATTCGACAGTAAATTCATAGAGTTAGCGCGATCTGTTTATGTAACTAATGATGAGCGTGCGGCGACGAAAAAGACCATTAATCAAAAGCTTGGTTCAGAACTTGTAGAAGAAAAATCCTACAAGGACTATAAATAAAGACCACTAATTCCGGTGAAAGTAGACCTGCTCCCATAGGTCTACTTTTTCCATCACATCCGCTACCTGTATTAAGTCCATCACACCCTCCTGCTCAATCTTCGTTCCCCATTTAAGGTCCTTAGCAGACCTATTTAGAAACTTCTCCGCGGCGTCGTTGTAGCGGTCTACCGCCAGATCCAGGAAGCGATAGGCACCACTGCGTTGCGGGTTGCTCGCCGCGTGCAGTCCAATTACAGGCGTGTTCATCGCGCTGGCAATATGCAGTGGCCCAGTGTCAGGGCAAATTGCAAGATCGCACTGGGATAATAAAGCGGTCATCTGTTTTAGCGTATCTTGCCCGGTAAGATCCAATGGCGACTTGCTGCACTGATCTAATATCGCGTTGGCAAATTTACGCTCGAAGTCGGAGGGGCCACCGATCAGTATCGTTTGATAGCCGCGATTGGTTAACTGGTCTATCACCGTCGCATACCCGGCTGGGTTCCAATTCCGCAATTGATGACTTGAAACAGGGGAGATCACGACACTGGGACGATCTGCGTCCAGGTGGCTGGTAGCCCATTCAGCGTCATTTGATTGCAGGGGAATTTGCCATGTTTTCTCTTCTTCGCTGGCATTCAGGTGAGTCGCAAATCGAAAAAACGCGTCGACTTGGTGCTCGCCTTCGTTTGCATTTTCAAAACCGCTTATGCGCTCATTGACGAACAAGCCGTGGCCATCCGCACTTCGATTTCGGTCAAATCCAATCCTCCGTCTTGCACGTATGCAGCGACTGGTGATATTCGCTCGAAGTGCCACCTGCATATGCAACAAGACATCAAATTTGGTCTGATATAGCCTTTTTCGCAGGTCCTTCAGCGCCTGGAACCCCTGTTTCTTATCGAACTCTACAAACTCAACGCCCGGCAACCCGGCTAGTAGCTTGTGTTCCAATTTGCCAATTACCCAGGTTATGCGACCTTTGGGGTGCTGTTTTTGCAGTGCGTGGAGCATCGGCAGTACGTGGGTGACGTCACCCAGTGCAGATAATCTTAATATGGCAATTTCTTGCATAAATTTGGGTAGGGAGCGTAGAAAGCGAGCAGGGTATGCAATATCCTTGAAGATTGCCACGAACAGACGCTTTTTGTGAACAAAGAAATACAAGAAGATGGCGGTTGGGAGACCATCTTGGACTCCGGCGGGAAAGCACTCGTCAGGTCTGATCTGGCAGCAGACTATTCGGATCGATGGTTTGATCCTGCATATTGGCGGGATCAACAGAAGATAGTCGGCGAGGCATTTGGTCGTGGAACCGCCTATTTTGTGCAGTCCGACAGCAGACATGCACGCACCGAAAATTGGGTGCTGCGTCATTATCGCCGCGGCGGACTGGTCGGCAAGCTAATCCGTGATTCTTATCTATTTACCGGGGAAAAAGCGGTCAGGTCTCTGTCAGAGTTCCAGTTGCTCAGCCAGGTGGCCGCCGATGGATTGCCGGTGCCTGCGCCCGTAGCAGCCCGATATACGCGTCGTGGTCTATGGTACACCGCTGACATTTTGACTCAGTTTCTTGTTCATGACATCACGTTGGCGGGACTGATTAAACGGCCATTACCTGACTGGGACGAAGAAGCGATGTTGTGGAAACATGTGGGCAGCGCCATTCGTTCGTTGCACGATGCTCATATATTTCACGCAGATTTAAACGCCCATAATCTTCTAATCCGACTGCAGCCATCGCACAGTCAGCCGGTCGCCATTATTGATTTTGATCGCGGACGTCAGATGCCATCTGACGGTGATCAGGCCTGGCGCGACAATAATCTGCGCCGACTACAGCGGTCCGTGCTCAAATTATCTACGGCTTCTGACCAGGGCAGACTCGCCAAAGCATGGGAATTCCTGGGCGCGGGCTATGGAGCGCCAGTGCCGCAGTTTCCCACATCGTTAAGCGACCAGTCGTAGTCAGTGAAAGAGAGGTCAAGCGTATCGAAATCGTCTGCCGTAGCCATGTCCAAATTTTCGATAATGCTGTCCGCATAAGGCTCCAAGAACTGAACGATACTGCTCTGGGACTGTTCAAAATCCTCGGAAAACCAGTCAAAAATTTTCGAAACAAACAGCTTGTCACCAGTGACATAGTTGCGATTTTTGTCGCTTAGGAACCGCTCGGTTTGATCCTCTAGCTGGGCATCTAGCTGATTAGCCACGAACGGATCTTCCCGCAATCCCGGACAGCCACAGGAAGCGCAGTTTAATGCGAAATGAATGCGGGGCTCAGCAAATACCCCGTCTCGAATCAATTCATGTTCGATGTGATCCAGGCTGACTTTGTCGCCAAGTAAGGGAATAAAGTCGTCTTTCCATACCGGGCTGAACCAACTGCCCAAGTCTTTGATACTTTTAATATCTGGATAGCCTTCAAGCACCTTCTGTAAGGTGAATGCGTTATAGGCATTGAGCAAAAATGCCAGCTGCTCAGCTTCGCTCCAAGAGTTGTACGCAGCTAATGTCACTGCAGACAGCTCGTCCAATACTTGTTCTAACTGCTTAGGATTAGCCTGTAGCTTTCGATAGTCCACCGCGCTGGCAGTCGGTGGGTCGTTCCAGATCACGACCGCATCATATACCTGGCCGAGCTTGGAATACTTTGGATCAAATTCTGCTGCACTAAGCGTGCTGGCCCAAACCCAGACTAGCGTCGCCAGGAGTGAAATTTTTCTAGCCATTGCAGTACCTTTTCTGGTTTGTTTGCCTTGCGCCAATTGCCTGCGACCATCTTATTGGCTTCGCTAAGCGTCGGATACACGTGGATGGTTTCTAGAATGCTCTTGAGGCCCTTGCCACGCTTTTTGGCGCTGATAAACTCTGTGATCAGTTCGCCAGCCGCAGGACCGACAATTGTGGCACCGAGAATGCTGTCTTTGCCTGGTGGTGTTAAAACTTTCACAAATCCTTCCGTAGCCCCTTCCGCAAGCGCACGATCCGATTGCGCAAAATCATATTTGGTCACTTCATATTCGGTGCCGGCCTCTTTGGCCTCGGCCTCGTTCAAACCTACACGAGCCACCTCAGGATCGGTAAACGTAGTCCAGGGCAGTACCGAATAGTCAGCGCGAAAACGTTTTAGCGGCTCGAACAAGCTGTTTACGGCGCAATACCAGGCTTCGTGAGATGCGCTATGGGTAAACTGGTATGGAGCGATCAAATCACCGCAGGCATAGATGTTTGGCATAGACGTAGCCAGAAATTCATCTACCCAGACGGTGCCATTGTCATTGAGCTTTACGCCGATTTCTTCCAGCCCAAAACCACGAGAATTTGCTGTTCGACCAGCGGCAACCAGAATCACATCTGCTCCTATTTCCTTCTGTTCCCCGTTGATGCTGTAGCAGACGATATGCTGCGCATCCTCGGAGCGCACTGCATCCACGCTTGCATTGGTCAAAACTGCCACACCGTCAGCCTTAAGGGCTTCAGTCACTACGGCAGCTGCATCTGGATCTTCGACTTTCATGATCCGGTCGCCACGTTCTACCAGGCTCACATCGCTACCCAGGCGAGAAAAAGCCTGAGCCATTTCGCAGCCAATGGGTCCGCCGCCTATGATCACCAGGCGCTGGGGCAGTTCTTGCAGCTTCCAGATGGTGTCAGATGTGTAAGGGTTCGACTCTTTCAGACCCGGGATTGGGGGTATTGCAGGACGCCCCCCGGTGGCGAGAACAATGTTGCGTGCGGAAATGGTTTTGTCCTCCACGCGCACTTCCCACGGCGAAATCAAAGTCGCTTCCCCAGCGATGCAATTTACTCCCAGGGATTCATAGCGCTCTGGCGAGTCATGGGGTTCAATGGTTTCGATAATCTTCTGCACGCGCTGTATTACGGCTTTGAAGTCCACCTTTGGCTCGGATGGTGCAATCCCATACTTATCGGCATTACGCATATCTGCGGCCAATTTGGCCGAGCGCAGCAAGCTTTTGGATGGAACGCAGCCTGTATACAAACAGTCGCCCCCCATATTCTCGCGTTCGATCAACGCCACTTTGGCATTTAATGTGGCGCTTATGAGAGACGTCACCAGTCCCGCCGAACCGCCACCTATCACGATTACGTTGTAGTCGAACTGTTTCGGTTTGGTGAATCCCTTGAAGGCTGCTCGTTTTTGCACTCCGCGCACTATGGCCCTGGCGATAAAGGGGAAAATCCCCAGCAGAACAAATGAACCAATCAAGGTTGGACTTAGAATATCGGAGGTAGATTCGATCTGCGCAAGCTGCGTGCCGGCATTTACGTACACAATGGTTCCGGCCAACATGCCCACCTGGCTGACCCATGCAAACGTCCAGGCTCGCATCTTGGTGAGCCCCATAACCAGATTAATCACAAAAAACGGAAATGCAGGAAGTAAGCGCATGGTAAAAAGATAAAAAGCGCCGTCTTTCTCAACACCTCGATTGATCTTTTCTAGCTGCTTTCCGAATTTAGCCTGAATGGTGTCTCGCAGAACAAAGCGTGAGGCCAGAAAAGCCAGTGTCGCTCCAATCGTGGATGCAAAGGAAACCAACACCGTTCCAACAAGCAGTCCAAACAGTGCGCCGGCCAGCAGCGTTAGCAGTGCAGCGCCTGGAATCGATAGCGCGGTACTAACAACGTAAATTGCAAAGAAAATTCCCAAGCAAATAAGTGGGTTTTCCGCATAAAAGGTTGCAAATTTGCTCTGTGCTTGCTGTAAATACGCCAGCGAGAAATACTCGCCTAAATCGAAAATAAAGTAGGCGGCAAATGCGAAGACCGCTAAGATCAAGATGAAAATTTTTAGCCAGTTCTTATTCATGCAATGCTAACCTGTCATAAATTGTGGTCCGAGCGTTCCGGGCAATCACAAGTCGAATTCACTGTGTTACCCAGCCATTGACCCGATGACTGCAAACAAACTTTCGATAATTATCCCCACTCTGAATGAAGCGACCACGCTCCCGCTGATCTTAGGCGATCTCATCGGGGCTGGTTTGACGCCAGAGCAAATTATCGTGTGTGATGGCGGTAGCGAAGATAACACTTTAGCAATCGCTCGTGGTTTTAACGTTCACATCATGACTGTTCCATCGGGCCGAGCTCGTCAGCTTCAGGAGGCTGCTAACAACAATAGCGCCGAGGTTCTCTGGTTTGTGCATTCCGACACCCGCATTTGTGGGGATGCGGTAGCGGAAGTCTTTAAGTTTGTGGATGGTGCCTATCCCAACCAGTGGGGACGATTTGACATCTCCCTTTCCGGTCCACAAAAGTGGTGTCGCTTGATTGAGACCTTCATT
The DNA here is from genome assembly GCA_964630895.1 of uncultured Gammaproteobacteria bacterium. Lineage (GTDB taxonomy): Bacteria > Pseudomonadota > Gammaproteobacteria > Xanthomonadales > SZUA-38 > CAZVYE01. The sequence continues at coordinate 48,099 of CAZVYE010000004.1, forward strand.
AATTGGCGGTCCCGCCTGACCGGAATTGCAACCGGAGATCAAGGAATATTCTTGCGCGCTGCAGCGTTGGAAAAGATAGGTGGCATCCCGCAACAACCCCTGATGGAAGATGTGGAACTGACGTATCGCTTAAAACGATTATCGAAGCCCTACTGCTCCAAGGTGCGCGTTGTGACCTCAAGTCGCCGATGGGAACGGGGTGGGGTAATCAAGACCATTTTGCTGATGTGGGGATTTCGATTCCTCTATTTTGTTGGTGTAAACCCGAAGACCTTGCGTAACTGGTATGCCAATGTCCGATAAACGGGGAAATTGCGATGAGCAATAGTTTCGACTGCACCGACGTTTGCGTCCTCGTAATGGCACGTGCGCCGTTACGAGGACAGGTTAAGAGTCGGCTCGCAGCGGGGATAGGCGAGCACAGCGCACTTCGCGTACACAAGTTGCTGCTGGAACACACGTTGGAAACTGTCCGCGCGTTTACCGAAGACTACGAGTTGCATATTGCGGGTCCGGTCAACCGAGCACTTATGGGCTCTTTCGCTACACAGATCAGAAGCCAACGAATCGGTAACCTGGGTGATCGCATGGCGGCGGCGTTTCTAAGCGCCTTACGAGATCGTGTTTCACTAAAAGGCATGCAGGGTAAACAAAGTGATCCACCCTCGATCAGCAACGGGAAAGTGGGCGCTTTGATGGTAGGTAGTGATTGTGCTGCGCTTAGTCTGGATGAACTAGGGCAGGCTGCAACGGCGATTCGAGAAGGGGCAGACGTGGTGTTGGGTCCAAGCCATGACGGTGGATACTATCTCATTGGCCTCAAACGACCCGACAGGAGGATATTTGATGGCATAGATTGGGGTACGAGCTCCGTGCTGCGAAAGACGGTCGCCAACGCGAAAAAATTAGGGTGTCGAACTCATCTCCTGCCGTTGCTATCCGATGTAGATTATCGCAAAGACTTGAGTGAGCTTGGCGATACTTGGAATACCTGGTGGCAGGTTTAAGGACACAGAAGAGACAAAAGAAGATGGTGGCGGCCCCCGCCAGCCGAATCCCGGCGCCCGAATCCGCCGCTGCCGCTGCTCCCTTCCGGGCCTGACGGGGTTCACGGCATATCGTCGCGAGAAAACCGACGAGGACCACCATTGACTTTTTCGTACCGAATCTTTTGTTCGGTAACATCGACCAGCAAGCCGTCGGTTAAGCATTGCCTGTGTCGAGAGCGCGGCATTCTAAGCGATATGTGTCTTGGTAACAACAGGCGCGGGGAGGTAAAAGTGGGTTTGATGCGCATTGAAGTTTGGGCGCAGGTTTTTGTTGGGGGATCGAAGGGTTGTGCTTTATTCGGCGGCGAGAGAGGGATAACTCCACTCGCCTTTGGACCAATGCCGTCCCTCAAGGGGGCCGCTCGCGCTAAAGCGCTGCGCCTTCTTTCGTTTGCCCGGTTCGGGTGCTATCTGACTCTACGCACTCCCGCTGGCCTGAACCGATCACTGCTATCTAGATAAGCACCC
>CAZVYE010000005.1:0-6592 GCA_964630895.1 uncultured Gammaproteobacteria bacterium
TTATCGAATCGATGGAAAAGTTTTGTGACTTTGCCCAAGGGTAAATTCAAACCCGCAGGATGTGGCTCACTTGCTCAATCAAAGCGTGGAGCAAGTACCTTTTGCTCAATCATTATGCAGCGCTGTTGCGAGTCAGATATTGGTATGCAACTGCAATAAAGCCATCGTCGTTGTAGTGTTGGGAATCTTCCCAGCAGCTATATGCCAGCTTTATCTCGTGCTCATCCGTGCTGGCGGTTGCCAAATCAAATAAAGCCTCACGTTGTGCTGATGTCTGCGCTGGCATCGCAAACTGTGGATCAAGCCTGGGCGCGCCCATTGCCAGGTATGCCAATGCCAGTGCGACGCGATGATTCTGTAGCCAATCTCGCGCATTTGGAACATATGGAGAAAGAATGCGTGCCGCATGGGTACCAGTTACGCCGTGCAAGGCGGTGAAATGATGGGATTGTTGAAACAGGCTTAAAGCTGCGTGCGCGACTTCATAAAAGGACACTTCTTCGGACTGGGCGATACCGGCTAGCGCTTGCGCAATGGCTGGCGACTTAAGCACATGCTGCATACGCTCAGAAATGGTGGGGAGGCTGTTGTCATTCAGATCAGCCGCTGCATAAATATCCGCCAGCAAAGCGAACTGCTCGCTGGGATTGAGCTTGTACATATCGGCATTCGGTGTGTCGTGGCTCTGCGCGTGGGTTTGCAAACGCCGCCAATAAACCAGGCCTGCGGATACTTCTACAGGGTTTCGTAAAACGACACCGTATGCGGTTCGAATCAAACCATGAAACGCGCCACCGCCGGGATTATCCTGCAATGATGTAAGCTCCTCGCGCAGCACGGCTTCCCATCCGCTCTGATCCATTTGATGTAACAAATGATTCAGGTTGTTTAGGTAGCTTTTATGATCTGGGCTGTCACCCAGTGGCACCAGCTTCTGTTTCTGCTTTGCCAGGTGGAGACGCAATTGATCAGTATTGGCACCCATGTTTTTAAGTGCCGCCAAGCTCATGGGCAAATGGTTACAGAATCGATGGGGGCCATACTCTGGATGATATGCAAAAGCCAGGTTGGCAAGGTTTTTCGAGTTGCTATTCATGGTGCAAGGTTAGTCGCAACCGCAGCGCGTTGCAGGAATACTGACAATCTGGCGACGGTTTGACAGTGGATGATCCGAAAAGTCTCCGGCGGTCGGGTTCACCTGGCGTCACTTAGCAGCGCACTACGCGCTACCATGCAGTATTCTTTGGCGATGTGAGTCCTATGCTTTATGTATAGGCCGACGCAACAGGGGATCGAATGATGGATTGGTTAAAGAAGAACTTTTTCGCAGTAGCCTCCGTGGGGCTACCACTACTTGTGGTCGGGTTGTTTTTACTGGCCACTGCAATTCCTAAATGGACCGTGGGACAACCGCAATATGACCTGCTGTTTTCGGTTAATGAGTACAATCGGCAAGACCAACAACTTCAGCTCGTCCTGTCTTCGGAAAAAGGTGTTCTGACCGCGACAGCCCATCCCAAACACGGTTATGGCCCCTCCAACCGCCTGTACTATTTCGACGCCAGCGAAAATATCGTTCGAGAGATTCCTATTACCATTCCCGCCGATATTCAGACAGAGCTCGCCCCGGTTAAGCCGGAAGACCCCGACAAATCCCGCAGCTTCACCCCGGAAGAGACGGCAGATCTACGCTTATTGGAAGGGGACACGGCACCAGATGGGTACGTTCTAGAAAGCGAGTCGCGGCGGTCGCGAGGGCTGTTTGGAGAGCTGTTTGGCTTGGGGCGCAATCAACCCAAGCTGCGGGTAGTCAAAAACGGCAGAGTTGTAGGCATCTCGCCTCCGGCAAACAGTCAAAGCCGACCCTACTATGGCACGAACTTTATCGCCTGGGTGGAACCATCATGAACGATAAAAACCGCGCACTTGAAACAATTGCTCAGCTCGCCAGTGACCATCAGCTAAGCTTGCAAGACATTGCTGCCGTATTGGAGTCACCCACTCAATCCAATCGTTCCACCGTGCTGGTTCGGGTACTTTCGTATCTGGGCGGCACCTTTGTTTTTGCGGGCATCGGCATCTTTATTGCGCTGCAATGGGACGACCTGGGATCGATTGCACGCATCATTGTCACGCTGGGGCCCGGGTTGGCCGCGTTTGCGCTGGCATTGCTGGCATTGCACGATCAGCGCTATCTGGCTGCGGTGAACCCCCTGCTGATTATTTCCGCCATCATGCTTCCAATGGGCATGCACGTTGCGTTTGCTGAACTCGGCTCAGGTGGCGACTGGCGTATTGCGACCATGGTTACCTCAGCCACCGTAGGGCTGCAGTTTGGACTGACCTATCTACGTTACCGGCGCACCGACATGCTCCTGTTCGCGGTAGCGTTTGCGACTATCTTTCTCATCGTTGCGCTGGACAAGCTCGGCATGGATGATGAGCTCATTGCCGTTACCGTAGGTGCGTCGGTCACGCTAGCGGGCATTCAAATTCATCGAAGCAAGCATAATGTGGTCAGCCCCGCGTTCTTTCTCTTTGGCGGCTGGGCGTTTCTTTGGGGCTGCTTTGATATTCTCGAAAACTCCGCGTTCGAGATTATTTTCCTTGGCATGTCTTGTGCCACCGTCTACTTGGGTGTCTGGATTCGCAGTCGAACGCTCAACCTGATTGGCACAGTGGCAGTTCTTGCTTACGTGGCGTATTTCACCCATGAGCACTTTGCCAGCTCCCTGGGTTGGCCGATTGCGCTGATCATGTTTGGACTCATATTAATAGGAGTGAGCGCCATCGCAGTCCGCATCGATAGAAAATATATCAAGGGTAACTCAGCAGCTTGACCAAAAATGGCTCTGCTACAGACTTGATACCAAAAGTAGTGCTGCTGGTGGCGCTCGCGATGATTGCGTTCGCCGCCAACTCACTCTTGTGCCGAGTTGCCTTTACCCAAACTTCTATTGATCCGGCCACGTTTACGGTGGTGCGCCTGGTCTGCGGAGCGCTGGCATTGGCGCCGCTGCTGCTGCGCAAGCGCCGCTCCGGACCAATAGGAACCACGTCAATTCGAAAATGGTCTGGCGCTATCGCCCTGGTGGTCTACGCCTTTGGGTTTTCCATCGCTTACCAATACCTGAGCGCAGCAACCGGGGCGCTCATTCTATTTGGCTCAGTCCAGCTATCCATGTTGATTTATGGATTGGCGCATGGCGACCGTCCAGATGGCTTACAGTGGCTGGGCATCATACTTGCGCTTGCCGGACTCGTTGCGCTCCTATGGCCAGGACTGGAAGCACCGACCCCTTTGGGAACCTTTGGCATGCTGGTCGCCGGATTGGCCTGGGCAGGCTACACAGTTCTGGGTCGCCAATCGGCCGACGCCGTCACCATGACAGCAAGAAATTTTTTCTATGCAGCAGCGCTTGGCCTGCCCCTGTTAATCGTATTTCTGGAGAATCTGAACTTTGATCCTGCTGGACTTATGTACGCTGCAATTTCCGGCGCATTGACGTCCGGACTGGGATACATCATTTGGTACCGCGCGCTGCCACTGATTTCCGGTGCCACCGCGGCCACGGTTCAATTGAGCGTGCCAGTCCTAACTGCATTAGGCGGCGTGCTAATCCTGACCGAACCATTAACGGCGCGTCTGTTTTGGGCGGGAGCAGCAATCATATTGGGAATTGCCATCACCACATTATCTGCGAAGCCAGTCACGAATTAGACTGTCGTTTGCCACTGCTGGCTGCGCTTCTATAGGTAGTCAGTCTGGAAAAAACGACTATGAATGGGTACATCAAACCGCTGCTTCTTACGTCGGCTTACTTCTTGGCTACTCAGGTCGGTGCGCAGTGCCGACCTGGAGACCACCTTGCGATTATCTTTCCTGCCGTACAGAAAGTCACAGCACCGCCCACCGAAGCCGCAATATATGGTGCCCATCTGCGCCAGCGCATGCTGTCTTTGCCTGTGTTTAGTGATCAGGAAAACCTCCCGCTGGCGCTGGCCATGGCCTATACAACAGAATACATGCCAGCAAATCCCATACTAGCTGGTACAGGAAGCGGAGGCGGCCCTCACGTAAGGGCATTCTCTGGAGTAGACGGCAGCGAGATTCTTAGCTTCGACATCACCGAAGCGGTCAGTGGGTTTGTTGATATAGCGACAGGTCGGATTGATGACGACGCCATTGAGGATCTTCTTGTGAGCGCGGATGTGGGTGGCGGTCCACATGTGCAGGTTTTTTCTGGCTCGTCCCTTTTTGCCGAGACCCCATCCGTGCAGCAAATTTACGCTGCCGATGTTTTTAGCGGCCTCGGTGTGCGGGAGGTCAGTGTGACCACAGCCGACCTAACCAACAACGGCCAAACTGAGATCATTTTGGGTGCGGGCCCTAGCTCCGGTGGCGCAGGTCCGAGACTAATTGCCATCACGCCAAATACGCCTAGCCCGGTGGCCGAGTTTCTAGCTTTCGAAGCCTCTTTTACTGGTGGTGTTTACGTTGCCGCTGGCGACATAACCGGGGACAGTGTACCTGAGCTGTTCGTTTCGACCCGAAGTACCAGCGCAGCTGGTCGGATCCGCGTTTTCGACGGCACCACCGTCGCCGGGGCCACTATTGAGAATCCACCGCAGACATTGTTTACGCTGCGTGACTTCGGCGAACAGACCGAATTTCGCGTCGCTACCGGCCTGGACCGGTTTGGTGATCGCAACCGAACCGCGTTTGCTGTCGCCATTGCTCACGATGAGATGATCGAGCTGCGTTATTACAAAGGTAGTACAGGTGAGCTGTTTGATACCGCCATAATGGACTTTGCCGCTTCTGGGGGTATACCGTCGCTGGCCATTGGCAATAGTCGAGTTCTGTCTTGTGGCTCTTTTGAGAACCCATAACACTTGCATCACCCGGGTTGAAAAGACTATGTTCGCCGCAGCTCATTTAAGTTTGCCTAATTATGAATTACAAGTTTGCTGCTGTTTTGCTGCTATTCACCTGCACCGCTTCCGCCACCATTGAAGGCACGTTCTGGGATCCAAACTTTGCCGGGGAAGGTTGGACCATTGAAAGCCAGAATGATCTGGCCTTCTTTACCTGGTACACCTACAACGATGACGGTACTCCGACGTTCCGCACGGTGGTTTGCGAGGTTGAGTATGCGTTGCAAAACGACGCTCTGACTCAAACTTGCGAGGGCACCTTGTTTGTTACTCGCAATCGCACCGACAGCGAAGAGGCGGGTGACTTCTCAGTGATATTCACAATCGACCCTGATGACGGTAGACCGCGAGGCCAACTCTCGGCTAATGGGGAAGACCGAATCATCGAGCCATTTGATTTTAACTTTGTAAACCGCGTTGATTATCTGCACGGAGTTTGGCTAGCGACCGAAGTCACTCAAGACTTGATAACCACCAGCGTGGGTATCGTATTCAATGATCAAGCTGGCCAACTGCAGGATGGTCGTCCTGCCCGTGAGTTCCAAACGTTTGATGGTCGATTTGGGTATGCATACTTTGAGGAGACAGAAGGCCGCTATGTCGTTGTGATAGAAAACGGCGACGGCACGCTGGTAGTAATGCGCATGACTGGCAATGACGATGGCGGACCTGGAATTGGCCAACTGCTTGATGCCAACTTCAATCCACTAACGCCCATTAACTACTACCAGTTTTCTACGATTGCCAATACCGAAGGCGAAGAAGACATATTTGCCCAAACCTTTGCAGACATATTTAGTAAACGGGCGCGCACACGCGCAGCGCCCATGCGGGCGATTCCCCTCCGGTAAATCAACCGGTACGGCTTTGTTGGGTCCTGCTCAGACTAGATCAGGACCCAGCATTGGCTGCTGAGTCTATTGTTTTGAAATGTCGGGCAATGCTTCGTCCTCGACGCCTGTTTCGCATTAGACCGCAATCTGTCAACTTCTCTGTCGCACATTCCTATCTTTCTACGTAATTAGAAGCACAGTGCCATAGACGGTTCTATGGCTGGCTTAGAGGAGAGGGATATGCGGTTTGCTGGACTGATTGCTATTTTAATGTTTTCTTGCGCCCTACGAGCTGAGAATCTTATTGACGATGGTCGCTTCGCAATGGGCGATGAGGCGCAATGGACTTCGCCCGTGAATTACACCGTGCTTGGCTGGGATGCCAGATCCCGAGGCACCGTTGGTGGCTCCCTGCTGGTAGAACGAACCGATTGCTGTGGCAATGTGCAACAATTTATTCCAGTGACGGCAGGCGAAATTTATCTCTATCAGTTTTTTGCAAGACGTCTCACTGGTCCCACCAGTGACCTGGGCCCTCTGATTACCACGTACAGTACATCAGACTGCAGCGGTTCGTTCTCTGAAATACTGTTCGGTCGACGTATTACGGCGGTGAGCGATGACTGGTCGGTTTATCAGAATCTAGCCTTTGAGATACCACAAAATGTGCTTTGTATTGCAGTATCACTAAGCGATTCTGGCGCTCTCGGCGGGGGATTTACTGCAGCACTGTATGACGATCTATTCTTCGGTTTGCGCTCGGAGGAAGTCTTGTTTATCTCGAGCTTTAACGATTAACACTAGATGGCTGTCGCACAATT
>CAZVYE010000005.1:6692-47006 GCA_964630895.1 uncultured Gammaproteobacteria bacterium
TAAGCAAAGAGAAATTGGTGGCTATGGGTGGACTTGAACCACCGACCCCCGCATTATGAGTGCGGTGCTCTAACCAGCTGAGCTACATAGCCACGCGAAGGGGCGGCAATTTTCCTTAGTCGCCTGCCCAATGTCAAGCACTAGCTACGCCTATCTGAGCAATCTACTCCGATTCTGAAGCAATAACTCAATATCGCGGGGTCTTTTTGCCTGCGGATCGGTACCAGATTGTGACATCTTCAGACACTTTGAATCATTTGCAAAGACGTTGCAAAGAGTTCAGCCAAATACGGTTTATCTCCCAGGCGGGGAATTGCAAACCCTGTATTCATGCGCCCTCCGAGACTTGGCACGCCAATTGCTTCTCTCCTAGTGAGCCGTAAATCGGCGCAAATTTTTACCACTGGAGGAAACACTATGAAAACTTTATTAGCAACAGCGATTGCCGCAACCTTTGCTACTACTGCTGCCTTTGCAGGCCAAGACAGTACAAACGACCCCAGTATTCATTTAGATCAGCGGGTTAACGAAGGTGAGCAACGATCAGAAGCGTATGATGAAGACAACACGTCTGATTTACGCCATGAGCCATGCCCCGACAAATTCGATAAAGCATGGGCGAAAACGAATGATGCAAATGAGCCGTGCCTTGACCCCCAAACCGCCGAGTTGAGAATGCCGGACGGTTCTGAGTACATCGCAGAATCTGATATGGAGACGGAAGATACTGAAATCCGTACCGCGATCGTAACTGAGCCTGAGCCATCTGATTATGAGCGCATTGATCGCACCAGCGAAGAGCTATGTGAAGAAGAAGACTTAAGTAATCAGGCCGTTGCCTATTCTACTTATGAGTCTGAATTAGACATGCTTGAAGACGGCGAGAAGATGGAAATCAGCGCTGACTTTGATCCGAACGCATCAACCGCCAAGAGCGTGGACCAACTGCGTGACTCGGATATCGAGCAAACGCACCTTGATGCGACTTTCGCCGCCATTGACGATGATAACTCCGGTGGCGTAAACCAAGTTGAGTCCCTTGGAGTACGTGGTTTAGCCGACATCTTTGATGAGTTGGATTTAAACGACGATCGCGTAGTCTCAAATGCAGAGTTTGATCTGTACTTTGATGGTGAACTCGACGATCCATTTTGTCTTGACGGTGAGCGCATCACTTCAATCGACGACGTAGACGTTGAACTTTATGCTGACGTAGACGTACAGTAAATTCTAAGTCGATAAAGCGTTTGAGACCGCCGACCTTGTGTCGGCGGTCTTTTTTTTGTGGTTAGAATTTTATGTGAAGGACTCGCGGTATGCGTTTTGAAACTCTTCCGCAAATTCTTCCAAAGTGAAGCTGTGATTCTGGGTGCCCTGATGGGCAATTTTGATGGAACCCATTAAAGACGCAATCTGCCCTGTGCGATACCAATCACAATTGTTCAAGAGACCATACAGAAGGCCCGCTCGATACGCATCACCACAGCCGGTAGGGTCTGCCAGGCACTCTGCCTTCACCGCGGGCACTTCAACTAGGCCTTCCACAGTATGAATTCGAGAACCCTCGCCGCCACGCGTCACGATATACGCCTCTACGCGGTTGGCCAGATCACTCTCAGAGTAACCGGTGCGCTCCTTGATCAACTCAGACTCGTAGTCGTTTACCGTTACGTAAGTTGCCTGGTCAATGAACTGCTTCAGATCGTCTCCATCAAACAGGGGCAAACCCTGTCCTGGGTCGAAAATAAATGGTGTGCCCTTTTCAGCCAGTTCGTTGGCATGTTGAATCATGGCTTCTCGACCATCTGGCGCAACGATGGCAATGTCAAAGTCGATAGCGTCTTTAACATGATTGTTGTGGCTCATCATCATCGCACCCGGATGGAACGCAGTGATTTGGTTGTCATCCAGATCTGTGGTGATAAAAGCCTGGGCGGTGTAATAATCAGACAGCTCAAGAATATACTCTCGGCTAATGCCCAGTTTGTCCAACCGATCCCGATAGGGCGCGAAATCATGCCCCACGGCAGCCATGGGATACGGATTGCCACCCAACAGCTTCAGGTTGTAGCTAATGTTTCCAGCACATCCGCCATACGCTTTGCGCAGCTCGGGTACCAGAAATGCCACATTGAGCATATGAACTTTGTCAGGAAGAATATGATTCTTAAATCGGTCTTCGAAGACCATAATCGAGTCGTAGGCCAACGACCCACAGACCAGCGCAGGCGAAGCACTCATTGTTGCCATTCCCAGTGAATTAACGCGGCCGCGCACATTATTGCGAATCGACGCTCAAGTCAAACGCTCCCGCAACAAAGACACCACTTGTTCTGGATTCGCGCGGCCTTTTGTATGCCGCATGACCTGACCCACAAGATACTGAAAGACTTTCTCATTGCCTGCCTTAAACTGGGCAATCTGATCGGGATTTTCAGCTATTACCTGATCGACCGTGGCCGCAATTTCGTCGCCATCACTGATTTGTTGATAACCCCGGGCTGCAATAATTGCATCCGCATCACCTTCACCTGCCCACATCGCATCGAACACTGGCTTGGCCAGTTTGATTGACAATGTGCCGTCTTGCAGGCGCTTCACCAGGCCAGCCAGCATTTCAGGACGAATGGGTAAATCGGTCCACAGCCGGTCACCCGCATTGACTGCAGGTGCCAGGTGATTGCGCACCCAATTAGAGACCTGCACCGCAAAGGATGAATCATCGACTACAGCCTGTTCGAAATATGCCGCCATTGCGGGCTCAGACGCCATAAAGTCTGCGTCCTTGCGGGACAAACCAAACTGCGTTTGATAACGATCGCTCTTGGCATCCGCCAGTTCCGGCAGGCTGGTGCGGATGCGTGCTATCCAATCGGGCGAGATACGCACCGGCGGCAAATCCGGATCAGGAAAATAGCGGTAGTCAGCTTCGGTTTCTTTACCCCGCATGGATCGAGTTTCATTGCGGTCCGAATCGTATAGACGAGTTTCCTGTACTACTTTTGCGCCGTTGGTCAGCAAGTGCGACTGTCGATGCACTTCATACTCAATGGCTCGCTCTACAAACTTGAATGAGTTGATATTTTTGAGTTCGACTCTTGTCCCCAACTCGGCTTGACCCTCGGGCTTTAGCGACACATTAGCATCACAGCGAAATGAGCCCTGCTCCATATTGCCGTCACATATGTCCAAGTAACGAACCAAGGCATGCAGCTTGCGCAGCCAGACCGACGCCTCTCGAGCCGACCTTAAATCTGGTTTGGTTACCACCTCTAGTAAGGGCACGCCGGCACGATTGAGGTCAATACCGGTCTTGCGACGCACCAGCTCGTGATCAGATTTACCGGCGTCTTCTTCCAGGTGCGCCCGCTCTAAGCGCACCAACCTTGTTTGACCATCCTCCAAATCAACGCTCAGTTGACCGCCCTGCACGATAGGATCTGCCATTTGGCTGATTTGATAACCCTTCGGCAAATCCGGGTAGAAGTAATTCTTGCGGGCAAATCGCGTTTCTTGTGGGATAGTCGCCCCAACAGCCAATCCAAATCGCATTGCCAGTTCAAACGGCCGCTCGTTGGGCGCTGGCAACATGCCTGGCAGCCCCGCGTCGACCCAACTAACCTGCGAATTTGGTGCCTCGCCATATCCTGCCGGTGCAAAAGAGAACAACTTGCTTTCTGTGAGCAGCTGGACGTGAACCTCCAGCCCAATGACCACATCCCAACCGGTAATCATGCGAACCCCTCCGGTCTTCGGCTGTGCCAATCCGTGTTTTGTTGAAACCGATTGGCAAACGCAATCAGTTCCGCATCCGCACCAAATCTCCCGACAATTTGCAGGCCTACTGGCATGCCATCTACGAATCCGCATGGCACAGATACCGCAGGTAGACCTGCGAGATTTGCAGCTACGGTATTTATATCCGCCTGGTACATCTCGGCAGGATTATTCGACTTCTCTCCCAATCGGAAGGCTACTGTCGGTGTGGTGGGTCCAATCAGAAAGTCCGCTTTGGAAAAAGCCTTGTCAAAGGCATCGCAGACCAGACGTCTGATCTTCTGTGCGCGCAAATAATAGGCGTTGTAGTGGGCGCTGGACAAAGCGTGGGTTCCCATCAAAATCCGTCGCTGGACTTCACTACCAAGATAGGCGCTTCGGCTTTTTGCAATCATTTGAGGCAGATCAGGCGCCGAAACACGATGACCAAATCGAACGCCGTCATAGCGGGCCAAATTAGAGGAGCATTCGGCCGGTGCCAATATGTAATAGGCATTCACGGCCAGCGCCAACTCTTCTATGTCAACTTCTGAAATTTCCACTTGATCATTGGACAGTTGCTGTATCGCTTCTTCAACGCAGCCCGCTACTGCACGATTTACTCCTTTACCAAACCATTGCATCAGTTTACCGACGCGTGTTGGCTTTGGCGGCTCGTTACAGGCAGCACTTAAGTCTGGATATATCGCATCAAGACTGGTCGCATCTTGCGGATCGTGCCCCATCATGACTTGGGCAACCGGTGCCAAGTCAGCAATAGAACCGGCAATGACGCCAGCTTGGTCCAGACTGGATGCATACGCGACCAGCCCAAACCGCGACACCATTCCGTAGCTGGGCTTAAAGCCCGAAACACCACAAAATGCAGCCGGTTGGCGTATGGAGCCGCCGGTATCGGTTGCTGTAGCGGCGTGAACCAAACCAGCAGCAACTGCTGCGGCGGCACCACCAGACGACCCACCAGGGACACAGCTAAGCGACCACGGGTTTTTCGTTGCACCGAACGCGCTGAATTCCGTAGACGACCCCATACCGAACTCGTCCATATTGGTCTTACCCACATTCACCGCACCCGCCGCACGCAGCCTCGCGACGCACGTGGCATCAACAGGTGCCTGAAATCCTTCCAACATTTTAGAACCACAGCTGGTGGGTAAATCGTTGGTAAGCAGATTATCCTTGTGCGCGATGATCATTCCCGCCAGTGGCTTATCTTGAGCCACACTAATGGCCTGATCTATTTGAGCTGCATCTAGCACATGGGTAAAGGCATTGAGATCGCTCTCTTGCGCAATCCGATCAAGCGTCGTAGTCAGTATGTCCTTGAACCCATCGCCCCCTCGACTTAGCGTATCCCGGCACGCTTTCGCATCTGGCAACATCACTCCACCACCCTGGGGACCAAATAATGATCCTCCGCACTTTCTGGAGCCAGTTGCATAAGGTCGGACTGATGATTCTGGGAAATGGGATTATCGGGGCGTAAATTACTGTGCCGATCGCCGGGGTGTGACAGCGGATTGACCTGATCCAAGTTCAGCGCTCCGACCGGCGCCACGAAATTTTGCCACTGCGTCAGGTCTTGCACGAGACCCGCAGCTTGCGATTCATCTATTTCGAGCGCAGCTAGCTGCGCCAAACGCCCAATAACTTCAGCGTCCAGCTTATCCATTGACGGCTACCCCTTTCGTACTATCTAGTTACATTGCTTCAGAAATTCCGGACACTACCAGTTTAAGCGGCTTCGTCAACGCCTGTTTTTACCGTCTGCCACGGCGCTGCCAGGCAATTGGCGTTAAATTTCCATAAAAAGAGACTAAACTCACAGTATTAGAGCGTTTTGGGGGTAATTCAGGCTTGTCCGTAGACCGCGGCATTGTTACATTACCGGGCGCTCTTCGATGCGACTTTTTCCGTACCAACGCGGTTTTCAGAATCTGCGTTTGATAGAACAGATATCTGCCCTTCTGTGGAAGAAGATGGCCGTTAAAACGGAACCGGTCATTAGGCGGCCAGCCTAATACCGGCAACCAGAATAAAATTCAGGAAGAATTACAGTGTTAAAACGCCTACGCGGCATGTTTTCCAATGACCTATCCATTGATTTGGGTACGGCAAACACGCTTATCTATGTTCAGGGACAAGGCATCGTCTTAAACGAACCATCTGTGGTGGCGATCCGACAAGATCGCGGACCAGGCGGTCCAAAGTCGGTGGCAGCGGTGGGCGCCGAAGCGAAACTTATGCTGGGAAGAACCCCAGGAAATATCCGCACCATTCGTCCATTGAAGGACGGCGTGATCGCGGATTTCACCATGACCGAAGAAATGCTGCAGCATTTCATCGCCAAGGTGCACAAAAATCGCATGCTGCGCCCCAGCCCGCGGGTACTTATCTGTGTGCCCTGCGGCTCAACGCAGGTAGAGCGTAGAGCAATCCGAGAATCGGCCGAGGGTGCTGGCGCACGCGAGGTGTTCTTAATTGAAGAACCTATGGCAGCCGCTATCGGCGCTGGCATTCCCATTCACGAAGCGCGCGGGTCCATGGTCCTGGATATTGGCGGCGGCACATCTGAAGTCGCCGTGCTGTCATTGAATGGCATCGTATATTCTGATTCGGTTCGTATTGGTGGCGATCGCTTTGATGAATCCATCATCAATTATGTACGACGCAACTACGGCACGCTGATTGGCGAGGCAACGGCTGAGCGTATCAAAATGGAGATTGGTTGCGCTTACCCCTCTTCAGAAGTGAAAGAGATGGAAGTCTCTGGCAGAAATCTGGCCGAAGGTGTACCCCGCGTTTTCACCATAAACAGCAACGAAATCTTGGAGGCTCTGCACGAACCGCTTATGGGGATCGCAGGCGCTTTGAAGAATGCACTGGAACAAACTCCTCCTGAATTGTGCGCCGACGTAGCCGAGCGTGGCATCGTGTTGACAGGCGGTGGCGCTTTGCTGCGAGATCTTGACCGGTTGCTTATGGAAGAGACTGGCTTGCCTGTTCTGATCGCTGATGACCCTTTGACCTGCGTAGCACGTGGTGGAGGCAGAGCCATCGAACTTATGGACCAGCACGGGAACGATTTCTTCTCGTTTGATTGATACCCTGCGTGTAGCGAGGATTTTCGCCACACGCCACAAGACGGTGTAATCTGCCTGAGATGCAAGCGGCAAGTCATGATGTAGGAGGCCGCCCCGATGGGGCAAACCGCAGCGCGGTTAGACTGGCCATGTACGTCAGCATTGCAATCATCTTGATGGTTGCGGACCATCGCGGTCAGTATCTGCACGAACTGCGATCCCGAGTAGCAACCTTAGTTTATCCCCTGGTCCAAGTAGTGCATTTGCCTCAACAGGCCGCAGACTGGCTCGACAACGCTTGGTCTGGGCACTCAGAGTTGCTGGCCCGCAACGAGCAACTGGAACGAGAACAGCTACTGCTGGATGCAAAGCTGGCCAGGCTGGAAGCGTTAGCTGCGGAAAACGCCCGCTTGCGCTATCTGATGCAGTCCAGCAAACGATTTGAAGATCGCGCACTTATCGCTGAGCTGTTACGCGTCGATTTGGATCCATTCCGACACCGGGTCATGCTCAATAAGGGGCGCTCCGCTGGTGTGTATGTGGGGCAGCCTGTCATTGACTCACAGGGAATACTTGGCCAAATCGAGCAGGTAGCAGAGTTTCACTCTTACGCACTTCTGATCAGTGATGCCAGTCACGCGCTGCCGGTCTTTGACAATCGTTCGGGTGTGCGGACTATCGCCTATGGGACCGGGGACTTTTCCAGGCTCTCGCTCACAGATGTTTCCCCAAGCGCAGACATTTCTCAGGGGGATCTGCTGGTGTCCTCAGGCTTGGGCGGTCGTTTTCCGCCTGGCTATCCAGTCGGAAACGTAACAAGGATCATTCGTGAGCCTGGTGCAGCGTTCATGACAGTAGACGTCACGCCACTGGCCGAGCTGGATCGCTTTCGAGAAGTCTTACTGGTGTGGCCCGCAACCCAGAATGCCGCGCCGCCTGCGGACGAAAGCGCAGAACCAACCACAGCAGAGACAGGCGAATAAGTCGTGGCACGCAGACACACACCCGGCGGCTACATATTTGCAACGTTTGCCATAGCTATTTTCCTTACGATTATCCCCATACCCGAAGGATGGCAGTGGTTTCGTCCCTATTGGCTAGCCATGATTCTGATTTTTTGGGTTGTGGAAGCACCGGAGCAGGTGGGACTTGGCGTTGCCTTTGCGGCCGGATTGATTCTAGATTTTACCGCGGGTTCTCTGCTGGCCCAGCACGCGCTGAGTCTTGTGATCATTGCATATATCAGCGCTCGGCTCAGACTGCGCATGCGATTTTTCCCGCTTTGGCAACAGGCGCTAGTTGTGCTTGGCGTATTGCTGAATGATCGATTTATCTATTTCTTGGTTCAGGGCTTGTCTGGTCGCGGATTACCCGATTGGCATATTCTTTGGGCACCGTTTGTGGCCATGTTGGTCTGGCCCTGGTTATTCTTGTTGATTGATGCGTTGAATCAAAAGGTGCGACGCAAATGAATCGCAAACGCTCACAGCTAATCAAGGATAGCTTGCTGGAATCGAATCTGTTTCGGTCCCGAGCAATCTTCTCGATTTTTGTGGTGCTCGCCTTCTTGCTCACCATTGTGGGCCGCTTCACCTACTTACAGGTTTTTAAGCACGAAGAGTTTGTTGTTAAGTCCGAAGCAAACCGCATAAAAATTAAGGCGCTGCCACCGAACCGGGGTTTGATTTATGACCGCCACGGTGTATTGCTCGCCGACAACCAGCCCGCATACCGTCTGCAGGTTATCCCCGAGCAGACTGAAGCGCTGAATGAAAGCCTGCAGGCATTGCGAGACATCGTTGATCTAGATGATGACGATATCAAGCGATTTAGAAGCTTGAAACGTGCGCGCCCGTCTTTCAGTGCCATTCCCCTCAAGCTGCGCCTTACCGAAGACCAGGTAGCGCGTTTCGCGGTGCAACGCCACCGTTTTCCGGGCATCGACATTGAGCCTTATCAAAATCGGGTCTATCCGTTTGGCGAAGCATTTGCCCATGTGCTGGGATATGTGGGTCGTTTGGGTCCAGAAGATCTCGCAAATTTAGATGAAGGCAACTACGCCGCCAGCACCCATATCGGCAAGATTGGAATTGAACGCTCGCAAGAGAGTCGTCTGCATGGGCAAATTGGCCATGAGCAGGTAGAAACCAATGCACAAGGCCGTGTACTCACCGTATTGGAGCGAGAGCCACCCCGCTCTGGCGAGGACTTGTTCCTCACGCTGGATGCCAATTTGCAGTTGGCTGCCACAGCAGCTTTAGACGATTACACTGGCGCAATCGTGGCGGTAGAACCTGGCAGCGGTGACGTGCTGGCCATGGTCAGTATGCCCAGCTTTGATCCAAACCTGTTCGTCAACGGCGTCAGCCACAAAGACTACAATGCATTAATCAATTCACCGGCCAGACCGCTCTTTAATCGAGCTCTGCACGGTGGCTACGAGCCCGGATCAACCATCAAGCCATTTGTAGGATTGGCTGGACTGGAGCTTGGAGTTATTCCTCCAAATCACACCGTGGTCTCGAACGGGTTTTATCAAATTCCTGGTCAACAGCGTCGCTACCGAGACTGGAAGGCCGGTGGTCATGGTGAAGTCGACATAGTTCAGGCTATCGGGCAATCCGTGAACATCTTCTTCTATCAGCTTGCGTACACCATGGGCATCGATCCGCTGCACGATTATTTGCAACAGTTTGGCTTTGGACAAGCCACCGGGATCGATCTCATTGGAGAAGCCAAAGGAATACTGCCATCGCGGGCCTGGAAACGATCGGTATATAACCAACCCTGGTACCCGGGCGAGACAGTCATCAGTGGTATTGGCCAGGGGTTTACCGTAACGACTCCTCTCCAACTGGCCCACGCCACCGCGATTCTAGGCTCTCGAGGGCAGGTCCAACCGCTCAATCTGGTGCTACAAGAATCGCCCCTGGCCACCTCAGATTTAACATCGCGGGTTCCCATCAAAGACAGCGGTCATTGGGAGTTGATCATTGATGGCATGGAAGAAGTGGTACATGGCAAGAAGGGAACGGCAAGAGCCATTGTCGACGGAGAAATTCCCTTCCGTATCGCCGGCAAATCAGGCACAGCACAAGTATACGGACTGGCCGAGGGTGAAGAGTACAACGAAGACGATGTTCCCCGACACCTGCGAGACCATGCGCTTTTTATTGCCATCGCCCCAGCGGACGATCCACAAATTGTCGTTGCGGTAGTAGCAGAGCATGGCGGCAGCGGATCTCGGGTTGCAGCGCCCATGGCGCGCAAAGTAATTGATGCCTTCTTACATATCCCCGCATCCGACGCAGAGGCTCCCGCACCATGATTTCTGCAAGTGCGGTACGAGGAATTCCGGGACTGCGTTTGATTTTGCGCCGCCCTGAACTCGATGGTTATTTGCTCGCCGCAATTGCCATGGTTATCGCTATTGGCCTGGCGGTTTTATTTAGCGCTTCTGACGGCCACACAGGAACGGTGGTTCGACAAGCCATTCGCCTGGGAGTTGGGCTTGGGGTCATGCTGGTGTTTTCCCAGATTTCGCCGCAACAGTTCAGGCTGTACACGCCTTATGTGTACGCCGTAAGCGTAGGACTGCTTATCCTGGTCGCGTTTTTGGGCGAAGGCCGCGGTGCCCAGCGTTGGCTCGACCTGGGTATTGTTCGTTTCCAACCCTCCGAACTCCTCAAACTCACCGTGCCAATGATGCTGGCGTGGTACCTGCACAGGCGGATATTGCCACCAAATTTCTGGCATACACTGGCCTGCCTGGCTTTGATCGCGCTGCCCGCTGGCCTCATTTACAAGCAGCCAGATTTGGGGACCGCCCTGCTGGTCGGCATGAGTGGGGCGTTTGTACTTTTTCTTGCGGGCATACCCTGGCGTGTCTTGCTTGGTCTTGGTGGCCTCGCAGCGGCCCTTAGCCCAGTGCTCTGGCACTTCATGCATCCCTATCAGCGTGGACGGGTAATGACATTTTTGAATCCTGAGTCCGATCCCCTGGGCGAAGGCTGGAATATTATTCAATCCAAGATTGCAGTGGGCTCTGGCGGCGTATTTGGTAAGGGCTACCAGCACGGCACACAGTCGCATCTGGAGTTCCTGCCGGAGAGTTCCACCGACTTCATCATGGCAGTCTTTGCAGAAGAATTCGGTCTATTGGGCGTCATCATGCTAATGGCCATATACTTTTTTATCATTGCCCGCTGCCTGCTCATTGCAACCAACGCAAAAGATTCTTACGCGCGGCTGCTGGCGGGTAGCCTGGGACTGACATTTTTTGTCTACGTCACCGTAAATGCAGGCATGATTAGCGGCCTGCTGCCGGTTGTGGGCGTGCCGCTGCCGCTGGTTAGCTATGGCGGAACCTCGGTGGTAAGCCTGTTAGCGGCGTTTGGCATCATTATGTCGGTTCATAGTCACCGAAAATTCCTAAGTCGTACGCGATAATGCGCCGCTAGCAAATAAGGATGTACGAATGCCCAAGATTCTTATCGCACTACTGCTAACGGCAATTGCCGGAACAGGAGCTGCCAACACTCTGGAAGAGTCCCATCCTGGGATTGAAGACTTTATTCGTGGTGCTGTGGAAGAACACCAGCTCGCGGAGCCAGAAGTCAGAGCTATTCTCAGCAAGGCAAATAAAAAATCCAACATCATTAAGATCATGGAGCGTCCTGGCGAGGCGAAACCGTGGCACGAATACCGGCCATTATTTTTAAATGCCGACAGAATAAAGGCCGGCACTGCGTTCTGGCTTCGTCATGAGACCTTGATCAAGGAGGCAAGCGAAACCTACGGCGTCCCGGAAGAAATCATTGTTGCCATTATCGGGGTCGAAACCTACTACGGCAAAATCACCGGTGGATTTGGTGTTCTTGACGCGCTGGTCACCTTGAGTTTCCACTATCCAAAACGCGCCCCTTTCTTTCAAAGGGAGCTTGGACATTTCTTAAAGCTTGGTATTGAAGAGGACCTGCCGCTGACGGAGATTGAAGGCTCTTATGCCGGCGCCATGGGATTGGGTCAGTTTATGCCCAGTAGCTACCGAAACTTCGCGGTGGACTTTGACAAGGACGGACGTCGACAACTGTGGGCATCCCCGGCAGACGCCATTGCCAGCGTCGCGAACTATCTCAATGCCCACGGCTGGGAGAACAGCGCACCAGTGGCAGACCAAATCATGCCGCTAGCCGATGCTCAGCTTGAAGACATCAATTCCAGCGTTGTCCCCAGCACACCATCGCGAGATTTCATCACTAAAGGCCTGCAGCCCGTGCGGCAAATTGATCCGGATCGACTGGCCAGTGTGGTTACCTATGAAGTCCCTGACGGCACGGAATACTGGCTGACTTATCAAAATTTTTACGTACTGACCCGCTACAATCGAAGCACAAAATATGCAATGGCCGTGTTTCATTTGAGCCAGGCACTAGCCAATGATAAATCCCGAATTGACGAGCCCTAAATTGACCAGACTTACAATAAGTAGTTCTGCGCACCACGCCATGAGTCAGTATTCTCTGAAACTGATAATTATCTGCACGGCGCTTTTCTTGGTGGCCGCATGTACGAGCAAAGCACCAAAGCATGTGCCAGCCCCACGTGAGCCGTATGTGCAACCCAAACCAACGCTAGAGCCTCTCAGCGTATATGGCAACCATTCACCTTACCGGGTGATGGGCCAAACTTATCATGTACTACCGACCTCTGCCGGCTACACCGAAGAGGGAATGGCATCCTGGTATGGGCCCAACTTCCACGGAAAACCAACGTCAAATCGCGAAACGTTTGACATGCATGACTATACGGCGGCCCATAAGACCCTGCCCTTGCCCAGTTATGCTCGGGTAACCCACCTTGGCAATGGCCGCAGCGTGGTGGTGCGCATTAACGATCGCGGTCCGTTCAAACCCGGTCGAATTATCGACCTGTCTTTTGCTGCCGCAACCCAGTTAGACATGGTCAACGAAGGCACTGCCAAGGTTCGGGTAGAAGTACTTAAACCGGTGGGTGTGCCCGATGATCGCCCTCCAGTGGTAAGTGCACAATTCGTTTATCTGCAATTGGGTGCCTTTTCGGATCGAGCGAACGCACTCAATCTGCTCCAGGGCCTGCGCGACCACAAGCTTCCGGCGGGCCAAGTGGTGACTGCAGACAATCAACAGGGCACGATTCATCGAGTACGTATTGGCCCAATCGCCGAAGTTGACGAAGCCGAAGCGCTTGCGGCTCGCCTGGAGGCCTTGGGTTTGGGCACGCCACGCCTTATCTTCGAGTAGAGCCCAATTTTATGTACGCGACGCGCGCAATACATTGATCATTCATTTTTACCAACGGTAATTGATACCCCTCATGCAAAGCATTATTAGCCTTTTGTGCAGTTACAGACTTGTCGTAATTGCAACCTTGATCAGCTCCGCAACAATTGCCTGGAGCGCAACCGCACCGATTCCCGCTGCGCCGCAACTGGGAGCCGAAAGTTTCATTATGGTGGACTTCGAATCTGGCATGGTGCTAGCAGAGAAAGATTCAGACGCCCGGGTTGAGCCAGCCAGTATTACCAAGCTAATGACCGCCTATGTGGTTTTCCAGGAAATAAAGTCAGGCAATATGAGCCTGGAAGAAACAGTTCACATCAGCCGCAAGGCCTGGAGCATGGAAGGCTCTCGCATGTTTGTTGACGTCAACAGTAATGTGCCAATAGAAGAGCTTCTTAAAGGCCTGATCGTGCAGTCTGGCAATGACGCCGCGGTAGCGCTGGCAGAACACGTAGCTGGCTCGGAAGAAGTATTTGCCAGCATGATGAACCAGCATGCCAAGCGATTGGGCATGACCAACACCCACTACACCAATGCCGCTGGCCTGGATGACCCCGAGCATTACACCACCGCTCGGGACGTGAGCAAAATGGCGTCAGCGCTCATCCGCGACTTCCCGAAACTGTATGAGTGGTATTCGATCAAAGAGTTTACCTACAACGAGATTGTGCAGCGCAATCGCAATGCATTGCTGTGGCGCGATCCAGCAGTGGATGGTTTGAAAACAGGTTACACAGACGAGGCTGGCTACTGTCTCGCAGCATCCGCAAAACGCGGGGACATGCGCCTGATCACGGCAGTCATGGGCACCGATTCTGAGCGCGCGCGTGCGGACGATACCCAAAAGCTGCTTAACTACGGCTTCCGCTTCTTTGAGACGCATAAGCTATACAGCGGGGGCGAAGAGCTGGCACAGGGTGAGGTTTGGAAAGGCGACGCTGAGTCCGTCTCTCTGGGCATTAAGGATGATCTTATAGTGACAGTGCCAAGAGGTCAGTACCGAGATCTGGATGCGATTGTCGATGTTCGTCAGGTTATTACCGCGCCCATTGTAGATCATGAGGAATTAGGCAAGCTCAAAATTACCTTAGGTGGCGAAACCCTGGTCGAGCGACCGCTGCTGGCCTTAAGCGGCGTGCCGGAGGGCGGCTTCTGGTCCCGAATTTCTGATAGTGTTGCGCTTTGGTTTCACGATTTTTCAGACGATGAGTAGCAAAAACGAACCGCAGGGACTGGAATTTCCGTGCGAATACCCAGTCAAAGCCATGGGGCGCGCTAATCCTGACTTTCAAGATCAGGTGATTGCCATTATTCGATCTAAGTTGAGTCGGGAGTGCGAGCTATCTGTACGTGATCGAGGCTCCAGTTCTGGAAACTTTCAATCCGTTACGGTGACTATACCAGTGGATTCCCGGGAAGAACTGGAATCCATTTATCAGGCTTTGTCCGACTGCGATGAGGTTTTGTGGACGCTGTAAACGCAGCGCCTGCAAGACGAGACCCCATACAACATGCCTGATTCTAAAAACAAAACGTCATCCGGTTTTAGCGGCACAGCAGCCCGCCCGCTGCCACCTATGCGACCACTGTATGTGCGCGACCTGGGGCTGCGGGACTACGAGCCGATCTGGCATGCCATGCAGCAGTTCACTGCGGAGCGCGACGCTGACACGCCGGATGAACTTTGGGTGCTGGAACACCCTCCTATATTTACATTGGGTCAGGCGGCGGATGACAGTCATGTATTGGCAGCAGGAGACATACCTGTACTGAAGGTCGACCGGGGTGGTCAGGTTACTTACCACGGACCGGGGCAGCTGGTGGCGTATCCCCTGATTGATCTAAAGCGACTGGGCATTGGGATAAAACGCCTGGTGCACATTATTGAAGAAACAGTCATTGAAGCCCTTGCGACCCATGACATTATCGCGGTACGCAAAGATGGTGCGCCTGGGGTTTATGTAGATGACCAAAAAGTAGCGTCACTAGGATTGCGCGTCAAACGCGGCTGTAGCTTTCATGGACTCGCCTTTAATGTGAATATGGACTTAGAGCCGTTTCAACGCATCAACCCATGCGGTTATGCCGGGCTACAAGTAACTCAAACCAGTGAGCTGGGTGCCTTTACAAAAGTGCCCGCCGCCGCCAAAGCGGTCGTGTCGGCCTTCGCCAGCGCATTGGGATATAAGACAATAGAAAAACCTGCCGACATTGCGATAGAGTCGGCGATACAGGTAGTGACAGATGAGTGATACCAAACAAAGCATACCGGTAACGGTGGTAGGCAAGAAGCAGCTTGGAGAGGACAAAATCTCTCGGAATCCCGTTACCTTCGACGCCAATCAACCCGTATTGCGCAAGCCGGATTGGATTCGTGTGCGAATCCCAGCGGGCAACGCGGTAGGAAAATTGAAATCCCAACTGCGCGCAAACTCGCTGGTGACGGTCTGCGAAGAGGCGTCCTGCCCGAATATTCATGAGTGCTTCTCCAAGGGTACTGCCACGTTCATGATCCTCGGTGAAATCTGCACCCGACGCTGTGCGTTTTGCGATGTTGCACACGGTCGTCCCAAGCCTCCAGATACCGAAGAACCCGAGAACCTGGCACGCACCATACAGGATATGGGCTTGCGATATGTTGTGATCACTTCCGTAGACAGAGACGACCTGCGCGATGGCGGCGCACAGCATTTTGTAGATTGTATTACCGCAATACGCGCAAAGTCCCCGGCGACGAAAATTGAAGTTTTGACACCAGATTTTCGCGGCAAAGGACGCATGGAGCGGGCCTTGGAAATCCTGGCAAGCGGACCACCGGATGTGTTTAACCATAACCTGGAAACTGTTCCGGATTTGTATCGACAAGTTCGGCCCGGTGCGGACTATCAATGGTCGCTGGACTTACTCAAGAAGTTCAAAGCGCAACACCCGAACGTGCCAACCAAATCGGGCATTATGGCGGGATTAGGCGAAACCATGGAACAGGTTTTGGCGACCATGCGCGACATGCGCGCCCATGACGTAGACATGCTTACATTTGGCCAATATCTGCAGCCCACTCCGCATCACCACCCAGTCATCCGTTATTGGACGCCGGATGAGTTTAAAGAAATTTACGATGCGGGCATGGCCATGGGATTCGAACACGTAGCCAGTGGCCCGTTGGTGCGCTCGTCATATCATGCAGATGAAATGGCACATAACGCTGGGTGGGTGCAACAAACTGCCTAGCATTGTTGCCGATTCGAGGATTACAGAGCCAAACCATAACGCGTGGAAGAAAAATCCCCACATTTGTCATTTTTCCATTGTTTGTACCGCGAATAACTGGAACTTTATGCCACGCTTAGGCTCAAAGCAGCCATCAGCGCTGGCATTACGATTGCATGTTGATAGGTAGTATCTGTATTTACGTTAAAAACGTGATGCAAAAACCGACAATTTTGAAATTGTTACCAAAAACAAACTTTCGACGCTTGCAGGCCAGCAGCTACAGGCATAGTCTTGGGGCACAGTGATCTCAACGGATTGCTGCAATAAAAACAGCGCCCTGGATATGAATTAAATGCGCGTGGGATTAACCGACAAAAAGAACGTCTCTGCTCACGTATGCAAGCTTCCATGCGCCGCCTCAGTGCTAGCCCGCTGGCGACGCTTCCCCCGCAGGAGGATGGGAATGACGAAATACTTAAAATCACTCTGTGCGATCGCAGCTGCGACCTTTGTCGCTGGCATCGTTTCTGCAACAACTCTGACCAGTGACTTACGCAGCGACCAAGAGATCACGCTCGCGCCTGAGCCGCATCTTGGCGAAGCTACCAAGTGGGCAACCACCTTTCTGACGCGTGTCCACTACAAGAAAACCGTACTAGACGACAAAATGTCTAGTCAGATTCTAGACACCTATATCGATAACCTGGATCCCAACCGCGTATTCTTCCTGGCCAGCGATATTCGAGCTTTCGAAGCCTACCGCCAGGCGCTTGATGATTCGTTGGGACGTCAGGATCTGAAACCGGCATTCGATATTTTTAACGTGTACCGCCATCGCGTAAATGAGCGGGTAACGCACGCTATTGATTTATTGGATTACGACTTCGACTTTAGCATTGACGAAACCCTGGAACTGGATCGCAGCGAACTTCCCTGGGCGAACAATCGCGAGGAGCTGGACGACTTGTGGCGCAAGCGCGTGAAAAACGACGTTTTGCGACTGCGTCTGGCGAAGAAGGAATCGGATGCCATCAACGAAACCTTGGATCAACGGTACTCGAATTTGCGTCGCCGCGTGCAAGAGCTAGACAGCGAAGACGTATTCCAGTACTTCATGAATTCCTACGCCAATTCGATTGAGCCTCACACCGGCTATCTTGCACCTCGCACATCAGACAATTTCCAGATTTCCATGCGTTTGTCTTTGGAAGGCATTGGAGCAGTATTACAGCGGGATAACGAGTACACCACAATTCGTCATATTGTCCCCGGCGGGCCAGCCCAGCAAATGGGCGAGCTTAAAGCGGGCGATCGAATTCTGGCGGTTGGTCAGGATGAGGGCGACGCTCCGGTTGACGTAATCGGCTGGCGTCTGGATGACGTAGTCGAAATGATTCGCGGCCCTGCAGGGACACGCGTACGACTGGATATCATTCCTGCCGACGCAAGCCTGGAGTCACCGGCAGAAACTATTTGGATCACTCGTGACAAGGTCAAGCTAGAAGAGCAGGCCGCACGAAAGGACATCTACGAGGTAGAGCACGACGGTCGTACTGAACGCATTGGCGTGATCGATTTACCAGCGTTCTACCTGGATTTCGCTGGCCGCGCACGCAATGAGCCTGACTACCGCAGCTCAACCCGCGATGTCCGGCGATTGATTAAGGAGCTCAAAGCAGAAGGCATCACCGGCCTGGTTATCGACTTGCGCAACAATGGCGGTGGGTCTCTGGACGAAGCAACCGACTTAACCGGCTTGTTCATTGAAGATGGCCCGGTCGTACAGGTACGCAATTCTGATGGCAATATCGAGGTCTCAGCGGACTCAGATAAAGGCATCGAGTGGGACGGACCAATGGCGGTTCTGGTTAACCGCAACAGCGCTTCCGCGTCAGAAATTTTTGCTGCCGCAATCCAGGACTATGGTCGCGGCGTCATTGTCGGCGAACCCACATTTGGTAAAGGTACAGTCCAGAACCTGATTAATCTGGATCGCTATGGACGCAACCCGGAGAATCGCTACGGTCAGTTGAAATTGACGGTTGCGCAATTTTTTCGAGTAACAGGCGGATCTACGCAGCACCGCGGCGTTATCCCAGACATCGTATTCCCTACCTTTGAAGCGGGTGAAGAATATGGCGAGTCAGCTCTGGAAAGCGCTCTGCCATGGACCAGCATTAAGCCGGCCCGCTACAAGATTCACGATGACTTGTCAGCGATCTTGCCGGCCATTGGCCAACGGTCGGAGCAGCGGGTTCAGAAGAATGTTCAATTTAGCTTCCTGCTCGAAGACCTGGCGCTCTTCCGCCAGAATCGTGACGAAACCAACGTATCTTTGTTGGAAAGTCAGCGCCGTAGTGAATTGGACGCAGAAGACCAGCGCCGCGAAGCGCGTAAGGCCGCGCGTGAGGCCTGGGATGAGAAAGTTGCGGATGGCACGAGAATCCCCACAGTTTTCCCGGTAATGAAAATCGAAGATGAGTTGGCAGAGGAAGCTAAGGAACCCATCGACGAGCCATCGGATGAAGAGGCCACTGAAGACGAAGAAATAGAACGTCCAGACGTCTTATTGAACGAGACAGTTCGCGTGGTTGGCGACATGATCGATCTCATTTTTGCGCGCCAGCAAACTGCGCAATTACAACCGAAGCCGGCCGCTCCGGTGGAA
Source organism: uncultured Gammaproteobacteria bacterium (assembly GCA_964630895.1). Classification (GTDB taxonomy): domain Bacteria; phylum Pseudomonadota; class Gammaproteobacteria; order Xanthomonadales; family SZUA-38; genus CAZVYE01. The sequence continues at coordinate 25,754 of CAZVYE010000005.1, forward strand.
TAGGTATAGCTTTTGTTCCAAGCACAAAAAAACCGGCTTCAAGCCGGTTTTTTTGTTTTAACTGCTAACAAGCCTAGTCTTCGACTTCTTCAAACTCCAAAGACTCTCGCGCAATGCTCACAACCACATCCAGGCCGTTCTTCGCGCCAGCTTGATCTGCGTAATCGTCTGATTGGCAGAGCACTCTGCCATTGGACGCCACAAACTGAAAATAGTGTTTGCCGTTTTTCTTTTCGTGCATCTCCATTTTGCCGAAATTTTTATCCATTGTTCTAACTCCTAAAAGCGATTTCAAAAATTTGGTTAAACACAGTGTTTTACCACCCTGTGCCAACGCTGCTGCCGCTTACTATAAGGCTTCCCGCGTCACGGGGGCGTCAAGCGGTTTGCATTCAGTTTGGCAATTTACGCCATGGACGCCAGCTGGATTGGCGGGTACTCTCTGCGCTGCATTTATTTTCGAGGGTGGATACATGGTTGCTATTCGTGTGCTTCTGGGAGCAGTTTTGTTGGGGTTTAACGTTCAGGCTTTGGCTGTAGAACCCATCGATGACGCCGAAATTAAGATGGCCGAAACGCTGCGAGATGCTGCGCTAGAAAGTGACCTTGCCTATGAATTGATTCGCTCTCTAACCACAGAAGTTGGCCCGCGCATGGCGGGAACCCCGGCAGATGCCCAAGCCGTTGCCTGGGCAAAAGCAAACATGCAGGAATTGGGTTTTTCCAACATCCGTACCGAACCGGTTGAGTTTCCTCTATGGGTCAGAGGAACTGCCTCCGCCGAGATCACCGCCCCCTACCCCCAGCCGCTCACGGTACTCAGCTTAGGTTTTAGCGTTGGGACTAATAGCGATGGGCTGGAAGCGAAAGTGGTGCGTTTCGACGACCTCAAATCACTGGAAGCAGCCGAAGACGACAGCCTGGATGGCGCAATAGCTTTTATTGCTAATCGGATGGAGCGAACCCGAGATGGAAGCGGCTACGGACCAGCGGTCGCCGCTCGGTCCCGGGGCGCATCGGTCGCGGCACAAAAAGGTGCGGCAGCCCTGTTGATACGATCTATTGGAACGGATGACGATCGTGTAGCCCATACCGGCGTAATGCGCTATGCCGATGATGTTGAAAAGATACCGGCTCTCGCCCTGGCCAATCCCGATGCAGATCAGCTCGAGCGGGTGCTGGAGACGGCTGGAGATAAGCCAACCATGATCCGGCTGCAGTCTTCCGCCCATATGAATGGCAAAGCGACTTCTTACAATGTGATTGGCGAAATCCCAGCCAACCAGGATTCGGACGAATGGGTCATTATTGGGTGTCACCTGGATTCGTGGGACGTGGGTACCGGTGCAGTAGATGATGGCGCAGGGTGTGGCATTACAATGGCTGCGGCCTACATGATTGCGCAACAAAGTGATTCTCTGAAAAGAGGCATTCGAGTCGTACTGTTTGCCAATGAAGAGCAAGGCCTTTGGGGCGCGAAAGCGTACCGCGATGCTCACCTGAATGAATTGGAAAATCACGTTGTGGGCAGCGAGTCCGATTTTGGCGCTGGTCGCGTCTGGCGATTCTCTACCCGATTTGCTCCAGAGGCGCTGATCTATGCAGATCAAATTGCCCAGGTTCTGGCACCGCTGAATATCGTACGCGGCGACAACAATGCCTTTGGTGGCGCGGACATGAGTCCAATGCGCGCCTCCGGCATGGCAGTAGTTTCACTCAATCAAGACGGCACCAAATACTTCGATCTGCATCACACAGAGAATGACACCTTCGACAAGATCGACCCAGATGATATTGCACAGAATGTTGCGGCCTGGGTTGCTTTTACTTACCTGGCCGCACAGGCACCCGGTACGTTTGGCAGCAAATTGATACCTGACGCAGCAAACCAATGAGTGCTCAGGAGCGCTGGAGCGGCAGCTACGCGTTTGTTCTGGCGGCGGTCGCATCGGCGGTTGGCCTCGGCAACATCTGGAAGTTTCCCTACATCACGGGCGAAAACGGTGGCGGCGCATTTGTGCTGGTCTATCTTGCGTGCATCTTGCTCATCGGTGTCCCGGTGATGATCGGCGAAGTGCTGATTGGTCGGCGCTCAGGACGTAGCCCAATTTCCGCATTTTCTCAGCTCGCCCGGGAAGCAACATCCAGGCTACCCTGGGGAGTCGCTGGCGCAATCGCGGTAATTGCCGGAACACTGGTTATGAGCTTTTACGCCGTGGTCGCCGGCTGGATGTTTGAGTATCTGTTAGTGGCATTGTCAGGCGGATTTGCGGGAACGGCTGCAGACGCGCAAACGGACTGGAACCAGTTTATGGCAAGCCCATGGCGGCTGTTGCTTTGGGATTCTTTGGTGATTTTTCTCACCGGAGCAATCGTATATCTGGGTGTACGTCGCGGCATTGAGCGAGCCGTCACCATACTCATGCCTTTTCTGGTTCTGGTGCTCCTGATCATCATTGGCTATGCCATCGCGACCGCCGATGTGACGTCAGCGCTTAAGTTTCTGTTTGCTCCCAATTTTTCCGCGTTAAGTACCGAAAGTGTGATCGTTGCTTTGGGTCACGCATTCTTTACGCTGAGCCTGGGCGCAGGGATCATGATTATTTATGGCGCCTATTTACCTAGCGATGTTTCGGTAACCAAAGCCACGCTATGGGTAGCCACCGCCGATACCATCGTTGCTTTGATGGCCGGCATTGCCATTTTCTCAATCGTGTTTCACGCGGGTCTTGATGCCGGTGGCGGCCCTGGCCTGATCTTTCAGGCGCTACCAATCGCTCTGGGCCAGATGCCAGGCGGTCACGTTGTGGGTGCCTTATTTTTTGGCATGGTCGCGTTGGCGGCGCTGGGCTCAACTATCTCATTAGTTGAGCTTCTGGTGGCGTTCTGCATTGAAAATTTCGGACTATCGCGGCGTCGCTCTACATTCTTTATGTCGCTACTGTGCTGGCTGTTGAGCTTGGGAACACTGGTATCGTTCAATATTGGTGCTGAATGGAAGTTCTTGGGCCGCAATATTTTCGGATGGGTTGACCATATAGCCAGCAACATATTGTTGCCGATCGGCGGACTACTGGTTTGTATTTTCTGTGGCTGGGTGATGACCAAGAGTATGAGTTCGGACCAGCTCGACACCACCCCCCACGGGGTTTGGTACAAAAGCTGGCTATGGAGCATGCGAGTGGTTGCACCGGTACTGATTCTGGCCGTATTTGCCTACAATCTCGATCTGATTCCCGGTCTTGGCAAGTCGTAGACGATAATCCAGTTGTGAGAACTTCGTCACATTGTTTGCCCAACGATTAACATAGGTGTATCGTATGCCTGATGGTTTGGAGTTGCTGCGAGAGCGGCATCAGGGGACTTCAAATAACTAGCGTTTAGAGTTCCGGGGGTACAAATCATGCAATTCAGGAATCCGTTTGCGCGCGCGTCGCGCGCGACAATGTTCGGTGTAATTTTCTCTTTGTCGGCTGCCACCAGCGCCGCTGCACAACCCAGCTTTAGCACCAGCTTTAGCCCAACTGCGATTGGAACTAACAGTCTCAGTCAAGTTAGTTATGTGATCAGTAACCCAACAGGCTCACCAATCACACAACTGGCATTTTCAAATACCCTACCAGCGGGCTTGGTTGTCGCGTCAGCAGCGCAAACAACCAGTAACTGTGGCGGAACGTTTAGCGCAACAGCAGGCAGCAGCGTTATTCAGCTTGCCGGCGGCAGCATTGGCGGCAATAGTAGCTGCAGCATGACAGTAAACGTGACGGCAGCGGCCGCCGGGCTCTACCAAAACACCACATCGGACCTGACATCGTCAGCTGGCAATAGCGGCAGCGCGAATGCCGATTTGACCGTCGACGCCGGGCGCCCTGGATTTAGTAAGAGCTTTTCACCCAATCCAGTGTTCTTTGGCAACCCAACCACAATCACTTATACCATCGACAATACGGCTAACGCCGACAACGCGGTTAACCTTCGCTTTACAGACAACCTGCCTTTCGGACTGATTGTAGGTAATCCGGCTTTGGCCAGCACTACGTGCAGCGGCGGCACACTCACCGCAAATCCTGGGTCAAGCACGATATCGTACGCTCCGCTTTTCTTTGGCGATGCATCTGTTGCTGCAGGCGCGTCTTGCACAGTTACAGCAAGGATTGATACCGGAACCGCTGGCAGCTTAGAAAGCGTCTCTGGAGAGTTAACCTCCAATGCGCCAAGCAATTTTACGGCAGAGTCGAGTGGCAGCGCTGGCGCAGTGCTCGACGTGTTAGTGGAATCCATTTCGCTAAACAAGTCTTTTGTTGACGACCCAGTGGCACCTGGTGGAATGGTGACGCTGCGCTACACCATGCGCAATCTGAGCCGCAGCGGCGTCGCTGCCAGCTTGAGCTTTACGGACGATCTGGATAGTGCACTCAGCGGTTTATTCGCTACCAATTTACCGCTAAGCGATGTCTGTGGTGTCGGGTCCAGCGTGAGCGGCACTGGCAACGTTGCATTCGCAAATGGCAGTCTCCTTTCAGGAGAGTCATGCTCATTTGACGTGCAGTTGGAAGTACCAACTGGTGCCACGCCAGGCACTTATTCCAGCACGACAAGCAACGTGAGTGGAAATATTGATGGCAACGCAGTGGGCGGCGGTCCGGCAGTTGACAGTTTGGTGGTTTCTCCCGCACCGCAACTAAGCAAATCATACGCTGATCCGGTTAGTGCGGGCGCGGTGGTGACACTGACTTATACACTCACCAACACCAGCACAACCGCGTCTCTGCAGAACGCGTCATTTTCTGATGTTTTCCCGGGCATAATTCAAACCGCAGCCGCTACGCCAGCAACCGGTTTTTGCGGCTCTGGATCACAGGCGCAGTTCGCCGCGGCAAATACATTCAACCCATCCACCTTAACGGTCACAGGTGCAAATCTGGCCGCGGGCGCCAGTTGCTCATTCACGCTGGACCTCAATGTCAATGCCGATGCCGCCAGCGGGTCGTACAGACACACTAGCAGTGACGTCTCTGGAACCGTAGATGGGTCTTCGGTAACAGGTAACGGTGCGACAGATTCGTTGGACGTCATTGCGGCCCCTGAGCTGCTTAAAGAGTTTATTGACGATCCTGCGCAACCGGGTGGTCAAGTAACGTTGCAGTACATTATTTCTAATGGATCAGGAGAAGATGACGGACTCGCGCAAGCCACGAACATCAGCTTTAGTGATGATCTCGATGCTGCGCTTACGGGACTCATCGCCACTGGCACGCCTTTATCCAACGTCTGCGGAGCCGGTTCTACGCTTAGCGGTTCACAGTCCCTACTGCTGACCGGAGGCAACTTGGCCGGCGGAGAATCTTGTACCTTCAATGTAGTTCTCAACGTGCCCGCATCTGCCAGTTCCGGCACATTCAGCAGCACCTCCAGTGCTGTTGTGGCCGACGTTAGCGGTGTGAGCGTCATGTCACCGCCAGCCACGGCCGACTTACGTATCGCGGGGATCGCATCCGCCAAATCATTTGTGAATGATCCAGTCCCTGCTGGAGCTACCGTGACATTGGAGTACACCCTGGAAAACCTCAGTCCAGATGCCGATGCTACCGGGATTGTGTTCACGGATAACCTGGGTGACGCCTTGAGCGGATTGACGGCGACAGGACTGCCCATCAACGATATTTGCGGCGTGGGTTCTAGTCTTAGCGCCGTTTCCGGCAATTCCTTGCTGTTTTTCCAGGGGGGCAGCCTGTCTCCACAGACAAGCTGTACTTTCAGCGTGGACCTGAGCGTCCCCGCAAATGCGGAAGCGAGCACTTACACCAGTGCATCTAGTGCGGTGCAAGCCACCATCAATGGCCAGGTGCTTATCTTTGATCCCATAACAGATCAACTGGTCATCAATGCCGAGTTGCTGGCAATTGCCAAGGCATTTTTGAATGGACCGGCCACCGCGGGCGGCACAGTTGATCTTGAATTCACCCTGACTAATCTGGACGGCACCTCCAGCGCCGACAGCGTCAGCTTTACGGACGACCTGGGAGCACTATTGCCAGGCATGCAAGCTGTTGGACTTCCTCTCACAGCCTGCGGCGGCACCGCAAGTGGCACTGATGTGATCACGTTCTCAGGCGGAACCCTGGCTGCTGGAAGCTCTTGCACATTTAGCGTCACGGTTAGTATCCCCAGTGACGTAACTCCGGGTACGCTGATAACAAATGTCACCTCTGACATTACCGGTAATGTAGCGGGCGTTGCTACCAGCGGCGATCCAGCTACGGCACCGCTAGTTATCAACAGCGCTTCTCTTACCAAGGCATTTGACGGCACAGCCACTGCGGGCGGAACAGCACAGCTCACATTTAGCATCAGTAACCTGAGCAGTAGTTCTGCATTAGCTGACCTGTCATTTATTGATGACCTGGATGCGGCGCTACCTGGAATGACTGCGCTTGGTTTACCGGCGCAAGATATCTGTGGCACTGGATCGTCATTGACCGGTTCTTCATTGATCACACTGAGTGGCGGCAACCTATTGCCATCTGGATCATGTACGTTCTCGGTAGAGGTGACGGTTCCAGCCAGCACACCTCCAGGCAGCTACGTCAATACCACGACCGATCTCCGCTTGGGTGGAGCAGTCTTAGGCAATACGGCTGCAAGCGCCGTACTGACCGTGATTTCCACTAACGACTCGGATAACGATGGCGTCACGGATAATGAAGATCTGTGTCCTGGGACGGTTATTCCAGAAGGTGTGCCTACCCAGCACTTGAAAGTGAACCGCTACGCTTTGGTAGATGACGATTTTGAGTTTGACACCGTAGCACCACCAGGAGGTGGCCGTGGACCAGACGAAGTCTTTACCACCACCGATACCGGCGGTTGCTCCTGCGAACAAATCATCGAAGCACTGGATTTGGGTGAAGGCCAGCGCAAGTTCGGTTGCAGCCTGGGCGTAATCCGAGACTTCATCTTCGGCGAAGGTTTCGAAGACTAAACCCAGTAAGATAGCCATTTATCCTAGCCCGCATTTCGGTGCGGGCTAGGACTTGTAACAAACTCACTATGGCGCGAGCTTGTTAGTCAGCCGCACAATCTGCTCCAGCATCGCCTGACAAGGGATGCCCTAATCTCTTTGTCCTGGCACCACCTTTGACGCAGTCATTCAGTGTTCAGGCAACCCTTCCCTTTGGCTGCAGGGATTCCTTCTTTTAGGCATAAATATTATTCTCCAGTTGTAGAAGACTTCACCCCAGGAGATCAGCCATTACCATTGCAAATCCGTTCGGATTACCAGACATACAGGCGGCGTGTGAGCAACTGCGCGGGCGCATAACCAAGACGCCAGTAGTTGAATTGAATTCCCAACGCATGCAAGACCGTCTGCCGAAAGATTGCGACGCTGCGCTAAAGCTGGAGCTGTTTCAACAGTCGGGTTCATTCAAGGCCCGAGGCGTACTACTCCACATGGATGCGTTAAGCGACCAGGAGCGACAGGCCGGGGTCACCGCATTCAGTGCGGGAAATCATGCATTAGCGGTATCATGGGCCGGGCAAGAGACTGGGGTTTCTGCGAAGATCGTCATGCCGGCCCACGCAGACCCTATTCGCGTTGCCGGGTGCAGAGCCTTGGGCGCAGAGATCGAACTGGTCGACTCAATCCACGCCGCCTTGGCCAGAATGGAAGAAATTGCTGAACAAGAAGGCCGCACCATAGTGCATCCATTTGAAGGCCCTTACATGGCATTGGGCGCGGCAAGCCTGGGCGCTGAGATCGCACATCAAATGCCAGACTTAGACGCCATGGTGGTTCCTGTTGGCGGCGGTGGACTAATCGCGGGAATTAGTCATGCGATGGATTACTTGCAACCAAACTGCCGCCTGATTGGGGTTGAACCGACCGGGGCGGACAGCATGTCTCAAAGCCTGCGCGCGGACGAACCAATCACGCTACCGGCGGTAGATACCATTGCTGACAGCCTGGCCTCACCCAAAGCGCTGCCTTATTCGTTCAGGCTGGCGCAGAAACACATTGACGAAATGGTTCAAGTCACCGACGACGCGATGTGCGACGCCATGGCACTACTCTATGATGCTTTAAAGATTGCCTGTGAGCCGGCTTGCGCGGCGACCACTGCGGCGGCATGTGGTCCACTGCGGGAAAAGCTTGCCGGTCAACGCATTGGACTCATTGCCTGTGGCTCCAATATTGGTGAATCGCGTTTGCTACAGTATTTGGAAACCGCCAGGAAATCGCCCACCTAATCGCATTGCGGGACTATTTAGCCTGCTGGCAGTCCGGTGGGCAGCTACCTAGGTAATCTAATAACTCCTGCGCCCGAATTGTGCGTGCATGCTCCGCTCCCAGCATTTTTGTCAGGCCCTCAAGCTCTGTATTTGCCAAGACTTCAGCACGCGTGAATTCACCGGCCCGAGCCTCCAGGACCGCCAGATCATGCATCACACTGAACGTGTTCCAGTTTTGCTCGCCCAGCTTGTCGCGAAACAGCCGATACACGGTATTGAGGTGCTCCCGAGCCTGTTCAAACTGTCCTTGATCACGCAAGCATTTTCCGAGAACTTTCAGCGGAAACCCGGGATAGTGATTTTCCGATTCATGCTTTTGCATCACTTGATAGGCCTGCTGCGCTGTCGCGCAAGCGGCATCCAGCTGCCCATCTAGCAGCAGTGCATCAGCATAGTTTGTCCGCACCATCTGGGTGCGCCTGTGGGTTTCTCCCAAAACCGCGCTTCGGCCTCGATAAACCTCTTCGAACAGTAAACTCGCCTTGCGAAACTCTTTTTGACGAAACGCATTTACACCCAGATTATTCAGAGCCATTAGCGTCTTGGGCGCTTGTTCGCCGAATGTATCTCGGGCAAAAAAGGCGTTTGCCTGCAAGATATTCTGAGCCTCTTGTAAATCTCCCGCCGACTCCGTATAGCGAGCCAGATTATTCCGTGCATTGAAAAGAAACGGGTGTTGCGCGCCCAGTTCAACTTCAATCTGTGCCACCACATCGCGTTGCAACCTAATCGCATCTTCGAATTTGGATTGCTGCGCCAGCGCATAGGCCTGCACCTGTTGGGCCTGCACATCAATTTCGTTGGCGGACTGGCCAGACAAACCCGCTACCAGCTCTTCAGCCTCTTTTGCCAAGCGGTATGCCAGTTCGTATTCACTTCCGCTCAGGGCGGTAGCCTCGGCCTCCAACAGTACCGCTTCAGCATAAGGCAAGTCTTCTATACTCTCTTGATCCTGGTGGAATGACTTGACTTTTTTGATCGCCTCTAGCCCGGCAGAAAAATCCCCGCTCTCAATCAAATAGCCCGCCCATTGGCGTTCCCACTCAGCATTATCGGCATCTCCAGGCCCGCGATTAGGGGGTTGCGCTGCCTCCAGCAGTTCTCGGCTCGTCTCCAATTCGCCCAAACCAAGATAGGTGCGGCCCAACACCAGACTAACCCTTCTAACTACTTCTGGATCGGTATTCTCCAATCCAGCCAATCGCTCTCGAGCCGCATCCAACACGTCTATCATTTTCGCGTCGCGACCGCGCTCATAGGGATCCGGAGCTGCAAGAATGTCGGTGAGTATCTGGCTTACCGAGTCGTATCGCTGACTCTGCTGCTTAATCTGCTGCGACTGCATGGCAAAAACTATGGCGCCTGCTATCGCCAACAGAAAAATGGTTGATGTGACAAAAACAGCGAGCCGGTTACGCCGCACAAATCGAGATAGCCGATAGCCCCAAGCATCTTGCTTTGCAGTAATCGGACGAAACGCCATCACATTGAGCAAATCAGCCGCCATCTCTCGGGCCGTCGCATACCGATCTTCGGGTCGAAACGCCATGGCCTTGTTGACCACCGCCGCCAGTTCTCCAGCCTGAGCCTTGTCCAGTCCTGGCCATCGCTCGCGACACTGGCTTGCAAACACATTGCCCGCGCGATGGGTTTTCATTGCGGCAAGCATCTCACTCACCGTATTGTCATTCAGGCTGTACGGGGCAACACCTGCAAAGCACCTGAACATAACCACGCCCAATGAGTAGATATCCGTAGCAGTAGATATTCGCTGGTGGCGCTCTATCTGCTCTGGACTGGCAAAATTTGGAGTGCAGGAAAAACTGGTTGTGACATCTTTGGAAACACCAGTTTCTGCCAAAGGTTTGGCGATACCGAAATCGAGCACTTTGGGCGTACCCGTCTCTTGCGCCACCAGGATATTGCTGGGTTTTAAGTCACAATGCACAATCAAGTTCCGATGCGCATAATCAACCGCTAAACACAGCTGCTCCAGCAAACCCACCATTTCTGCCAGGCTATTTACGTTGCTATCGGCATACTCAGTTATCGCACACCCATCGACGTACTCCTGGATAACAAAAGGAAATCCATCCTCAGTCACGCCACTGTCGATATATTGGGTAATAAATGGATGGTTCAGACGCGCCAGCGACTGCTGCTCACGGCTAAACTCAGAAAGCCTGCGACTGTCGAGGCTTGCGGCGCCGGTTAGTACTTTCACCGCGGCGAGGTGCGTTACCCCGTCTTGCTCCCGGCGGCCAACGTACACCGCCCCACTGCCCCCTTGACCGATGCGCCCGGAAATCTCGTAGGCACCAAAGCACCGATGAATCATGCGCTCGTCGACCGCCGCATCTATAGCACCGACAGCATCTGACGCCAGTGACGCAGCCAGTTTTTGCGTCTGGTCTTCTTGAGCCGCAGCCCATAATTGCCGGAATTGCGCTGCTACTTCGGGGGGAACGGATGGATCGTTTTGAATAAGCGCATCAATATCAGGCTTGGTGGACTGCGCCGCACGTTCCCACAACCGTTCTAACTGTTTCCACTGTGACTGGTCCATACCCCAACAACCATCAACCCCTTAAACAGGTCAAGTATACGAGTTGCTGCGGTGAGCACAACGAACCACCAGACAACAGCCTGGTGGTTCGGAAATTTACTGGGGACTATTCGAATCCATTCTGAAACACCGGATCTCCCGCTGGTTCAGTAGGGTTGATGACAGCCGCAATATTCAGAGCCCCGGTTAAGCCTGCCGTAGTACAGGGGTTATCCGACGATCCCTGGCAATGGTCTGATGGGCCGATATTCTCCCAAGAGTCAAAAGTAAAACCTTCCTTGGGAAAGGCCTGCATCAAAAGCGCAGTCCCTGCAGGTATATTCGCGCTGCACAGTCCGCCATCTGGGCAATCTAACAGCAGCGTGCTGCCTGTTTCGTCGGTGACAATGATCAACGCGTTTGGATTCGGCGTAACGGTCACCGTATAGTCAACCGAGAGCAATTCGACGGCGACTTCAACGGTAAAGTTTTGATTTAAGCCGCCGGTATCAATCGGGTTGGACTCGCTTCTCGAGCAAATTGTCTCAGTGCAAAGGCTCCAACTTACAAACCCATAGCCCGCGCTGGTTAGGGCCTGAACCCGCACTCGCGTTCCATCCGCTACGCTCGTGGAGCAGCTGGATGCGCCAGCATTACATTCCAGCAAGTTCGCGTCAGTGTCCAGGTCAGTGATAAGAATATCTGCATTGGCGTTCGGCAAGGCACTCACAACGTGCATCCCAGGCGTGTCTGAGCCATACACTGGCGTGATCTGCAGGTCGCCGTCCAATCCCGCAGTCAGGCAGGGGTTGTCTACACTGCCATCGCAACCACTATTGACACCAAACGTGTCCCACTGCTCGAAAGAAAAACCGGCTTCAGAGAATGCCTGCAAAATAAGCTTGGTTCCTGCCGCTACCGTCGCGCTGCAGCTGGCACCGTCTGGGCAATCAATTAATGGCACGGTGCCGCCCTCTGCAGCCACTATCACGTTGCCGACGCCAACGGGATCGACGGATACGGTGTACTCTGTTGTGCTTGCTTCTGCGAACATGGCTCCGATTACGGTGTCTCCGCTAGGCGCAAGATTACAGGTGGGAGTTGTACCGCAGCTCGATGCCCCATCAGCCCAGCCCGCGAAAATCCACCCGTCGTCTGGTGTCGCCTGCAACGATACGGCATTCCCGGCATCTACAAAGGTAGTGCATGCCGTACCAGTGCCGAATCCTCGACAGTCGCTGATGCTCCCGCCAGAAACCGTCCCGTTTCCTGCGACAGTGTTGACTTCAACACGGTAAGAATTCAGCACGAAATCTACTGCCATGCTGGCACTTCCGTCGATGTCGCCGTATTCGCAGAAGAAACCAACTGCATTGCTGGCACAAGGTTCTCCGGTCCATACGACATCGCTGCGATCACCTGCGGTTGCCACAAACTTCAGGTTGGTTCCCGCACTCACAATAATGCTGCAATCACCGTTGCAAAGCTGGGCTGCACCATCATTGATAATGTATTCAAGTGTACCGGTGCCATCACCTCCCTGATCAATATCCAGCCGATCTACTCGCCGGGCGAATCGCGCCGCCAGAGAGGTATTCTCGGTGACCAGTAGCGTGCACAAATTTTCGTCCGCACTTGGGCAGCCAGCCCAGCCGTCGAACTGAAAGTACTGTGCTGGCGTGGCTGATAAACGGAGCGTCTCAAACTGTGGAACCTCTGCCGAGCAGGTGGTGGCAGGACAATCAAGAAAGTCGTCGGGTGACGGCGAGGTAATCGATCCGCTACCAGAAGTTATCGCAACGTTGACGTCGTATTCGTTGAACACAAAATGCGCACTGCCCTGGGTAACGTCCAGGAAGCTGGGTTGGCCCGGATGCCCAACGACCAGCATTTGGTCCGAATCAACTGGCGTGATGGTCGCAAGCGCGCTCCCAAACCTGGTGGTATTGGACGCTGCCTTGGAAAAGATAAAATCCGCAGTGCCATCCTCGATTCGTGGCCCGTTGGACGTGCTCAGGAAATAGCCCCAGATTTCGTTGGAGCCATTGGCCCAGCCCAAAACCAGGTCTGGTGTTCCATCTTTATCCAGATCCACCAGACTACTACTGGCGCCGAAGCCAACGCGCCCAGAGCGATCAGGAAAAATGCGCTGCGGCGGAATATTGTAGGTTTCTATCCCATTAAACCGACGAAATAGCTTCGGGAAGAACACGGCACCAGTACCTCCTTCGCCAGCAGCAACCACTGCGGGGAAATTAAAAGGCCGGTTCGAGTTAATCACGTCGTGACTGGGAAGACTGATCAAACGCGAGCCAAACCGATCGCCTGCGACGTTGATTCCGGAATAACCTCGTTCCAGGCGCTCTTGGCCAGAACCCAAATCTTGACGGACATGCACCTTACCCTGCCAAAATGCACCAGTCTCACTGCCGTGAAAACTGGATACAGTATTGTCATCCGCTAAGCGCACATCCCAGATTGCGCCGGCATCCGAAACACCGCTTACGCCCTCGCCAGGGATGCCTACCCAGAATTGACCAGAAGTCCCCGTACAGCCCGCCGGGGTCAGCGCAGCGCCAAACTCATCACCCGCTTCGTTATTGAGGTTGCCAAAGTTAGTCTGGTCAATTTCCTGAGCGGTTAATGGCGTTCGACCAGAAAAGCTTACGGCGGCGACTGCCCCTGCATCCGCCTGCCCATTGATATCAGCAAACGGAATGCCGATGTGAATTTCACTGTTGCCTGAATAAGTACATCCGCGCGCAACAGCAAAGCCAAACTGGTCTCCCGCGAACGCCCCGTTCAATCCAGTAACCGAGGACCGATCAAACCGGACAGCAGTTGATAAATCCAATCCAGCGATAGACCCGTACACAACGTAGACTTCTCCTGCGTCTGTTTGCGTGCCACCGTTTTGCACATCTGCAAGCGGCACACCGATGATCAGATCCTGATAGTCGTCGGAATCAACAAACGCTGGTGTGAGCACTGCCCCAAAACCCGCGTCGACTTCTAGCGCGCCACCCACATCAAATTCCGAGAACACCTGGGAGAATGTCGCGGGCAGATCCTGGGTAGCATCGCGCTCAAAATCATAAGCTACTCGTACCACGCCGTTGCCGCTTCTCAGGCTCAGGCCGACAAATGTGCGAAACTCTTCTTGCGGCGATCCGATGACAATGTCTTGCATCCCATTGTCATTGAAGTCACCTATTGCCAGGACCGAAGCAAATTCCTCGCCCCCATCCACATTGCCCGAAGAGAATACCGCGATGTCTGGTTTTCTATACTCATTAGAATTTTGTAGAACGGTCTCAGCAGTGGATATTTGCATACCCAGCATTGCCAACACTGTCATAATCCATTTTCGACTCATGTTGTTAACTCCCTCAATCAAAAGGTTTTTGCCAAACTTGAGTACGAATACGCCATCGCAGCGGGAAATTGATCACGCAGACCGGAATTTCCAGTTTTGCGCCAATAACACCGGGTATAATTGTCAAAGCAACTGATAGTGGATCGAATGGAAGACCAGTTTACGCCGGAAGAGTATGTGGGAACGCTGTATCCCGAGTTACGCAAGCTTGCTGCTAGGCAGTTAAGCCGCGCGCACAATCTCACGCTTCAGCCCACCGAATTTGTTAATGAGCTGTATCTCAAACTGGCCAATCAATCCGATCAGGCCGAGCAAATCAGCAAACAGCACTTTGTGTTTCTGGCCGCTAAGATTTTTCGTCAGTTATTAGCCGACCACCTGCGCAAAAAGGCCAGTGCAAAGCGCGGCGGACCTGACAACCACCTTGCCGACATTACCCTGTCGCAGATAGGAGACGAAAAGTCTCAGGAATTAATCAGTGGTTCTGTTCTCACGGAAACGCTGGACCAGCTTGATGACGCCGATGCGACGGCGGCCAGGATTGTGGAGCTTAAGATATTTGGCGGATATTCCGGCGAGGAAATTGCCGGAATGCTGGAAATCGGCACCGCAACAGTGACGCGAAAGTGGTCGATGGCAAAAGCGTTTCTGCGCACTAATGCCGGCTGATTCAGGCTCTGGCGAAGATTAATCCGAGCCTTGAATCGCTACGGCCTGACCCGGCTGCAGGCGCTCCGCGCCCCGAATAACTATACTGTCACCCGCAGAAATTGCCGGAGGCATGGCAACCCAAAGTCCCACGGCAGCAACTTCTTCCAGCGCAATCTGCTCGGCGGTGCTGTCCGGGCCGATGCGGTAAACAAAGCTTTGACCACCACGCTGCACTAGCGCGTCTCGCGGCACTACCACGGCTTGTTTCGCTGGCGCGGCAGGAATTTGCACCTGCACCGGCGAACCTACCAGCCATTGGTCGTTGTCTGCTGCCAGGCGCAGTTCTACCATCCGCGATTGTTGGTTACCTACCGGTACTACGGCGCGAATGTTTTGAGGTTTGTCCGACCCGGCAATGTCAACGGCCATCCCGGCCGCGACGTTGCTTGTAAGCCGGATTGGCATGGGAACACTGATTTCTTTGCGCTGCGTATCTACTAGACGCAATACGTCTTCGCCTACGTTGACGTATTCCCCTACGGCTGCCATACGATCAGCAATGTGACCAGCAAACGGGGCTTTGATGTTGGATCGTTCCAGGTCACCTTCTGCCCTGACTAATTGCGCCCTCGCATCGTCAAGCTGATGGATCGCAGCGTCTCGCAATGCGCGCGACTCATCCAACAGGGTGGCTGATGCGTTATTTGTTTGCGCTAATCCTTCGTTGCGTTTTAGCAGCTTTTCTCGGTACTCCAGGTCTGATTCCAAGCGCTTTACATTGGCGCGCGCTCGCGTAACCGCAACATGCATTAAGCGCGGATCGATCTCTGCAATCACCTGGCCTTTATTGACCGCATCGCCCACGTTGGCCAAGGCGATGATTGGTCCTTCGACTTCCGCTGCGATCATGGCGTCATTCAAGCTCACTACGGTGCCGGGCAAGTCCACGGTCGGCGCCATATTTCGCACTTCGGCCTTTACCACCGCGACCTGGGCAGGAGGAAACCCAGCCTCTCCCTGCGCAGAAAGAATGTTTGGGCACACAAGCCCAGCCAACAGGATTCCCATCAAATTTTTCATGCGTGCTGTACTTTTTCTTGTTGCACCACGGCAGCGGACCGACTACTGGTAAGCTGCAGCAGGCTTGGCAAAAGGATTAGAGTAAAAATTGTTGAGACAGCTAGCCCGCCAACGATAGCGGCCGCCATGGCTCGATAAATCTCGCTGCCCGCTCCCGGCACCACGAGCAACGGCAGCATGCCGAACAAGCTGGTTAGCGTACTCATAAATATGGGCCTTAACCGATAGCGCAGCGCCTGATGTACGGCATCGCTCCGGCTCAATCCCTCTGCCTCGGCCTGACGCGTCTGCGCGACCAGCAAGATGGCGTTGTTCACCACCAGCCCCAGCAAAATAATGAAGCCAATCATGCCGAGCAAGTCCAACGGAGCTTGAACCAAAACAATCGCCAACACGCCGCCAACAGTGGCCAGCGGTATCGAAATCACTACCAATAGCGCATCTCTCAGAGAGCGAAACAAGCCGGCCATAATCAGAATTAGCAGACCGAAAGCCATCAGGAAGTTTGCGCCTAGTGCACCAATAGCGCGCTCCAGGTCTTTCACACTGCCGGCCAATTCAATGGTCCCATCTGGTGGCATCGCGGCCTGCAACTGTGGCGTTATTTTGGCTTCAAGAGTGTTGACTAAAGCCTCCAGCGACATGCCTTGCGGCGGGTTGACTACCAGGCTGTACGCTCTGGAACGATTGAGCCGAACAATCATAGAAGGTGACGGGGCCACATCAATATCCGCCAATGCGCCAAGCACGACAACACCACCTGCCGGCGTACTCACTGGAAGCGCAGCCATTTCTTCCGGCGTTTCAAATCGCGTGGTCTTCAAGAAGATGTCCACCCGGTCGCGGCCGGTAAAGTACTCACCAAGCCAGACGCCCTGCCCCAGCTCCATGACCACTCGCGTCAGATCGGCCCGGGTCCAGCCGACTTCTGCTAAACGCACATCATTTGGCTGAAAGCGCAGTTCATTGGCCTCCGCGAATGGATCGGGCTGAGGCTGCGCGGATGCTCCTGGCATAGTTTGGGGAATAAGCCCCATGGCCATGCCTACCACCGGTTTCAGCGCATCCAAATCTGTGGACGACAGTCGCATCTCAACGCTATTGGAATCTTCGAAGCCACCAAACAGGCTGCGCCGTAAAGTAAACCCAAATGTGTCGGGAATCCCGGAAGTAATCTGAGTCTGTACGAACTGCTGAAACTCGTCCAGGTCCTCGTCCTCACCAGGATTGATTGCCAGCCAGCCGCCTGAGCCTCCGGGGAATGACCAGAGGAAATAATCTCGCACTTCCGGCTCTGCCTCGCCCTCGAGATGCGGAGCCAAGCGATCTATGAGCACCTGGGCGATCTCGCTGTCCGAGGTGTCTACATTGGTGCCTGGGGGAAAGAATAGGAACGTATCCACGGTGTCCCGTTTCACCGGCGGCAAGTAATTGCTCTCGGGCCAGAACAAATAGGTTACTGCCAATGAGCCGACCATCAGGGCAGCAATCCAAAATACTCGTTTTGCCTGGCTATTGGTTAGTTCGATCAGGCGTCCGGCCATGCGGTCCCACACCAGCTTTTCTTTGCGTTGATTGGGAGGCAGCTTGCGCATCCAATAGCGAGCTGCAGTGGGCAAAATGGTGATAGCAACCAGCAGCGACATGGAAACGCCAATCGCGATGGTCAGCGCCAGGTCGGCAAACATCTGGCCTTCGACGTCTTCTAAAAACATGATGGGAATAAAGATCGCGACTGTCGTCGCTGTGGAAGCCAGCAAAGCACCCCAGACCTGGGTTGCACCCTTGTCGCTGGATTCTGCTGGAGCTTCACCCTTTTCCCGTAGCCTGACAATATTCTCCAGGACCACTATGGCCGCATCTAAAACCATGCCGGTAGCAAACGCCAATCCCGCCAGCGAGATCACATTCATGGAACGGCCGGTTATCGACAGAACCACAAAAGTAGCCAGCAAAGAAACCGGAATCGCCAATGCAATAATCAGCGTGGCGCGCCATTGGCGTAAAAACAACCAGAGGATGCCGATGGCCAGGATCACACCGATCACCAGATTGCCTGCTAACAAGTTAATAGAGCGATTGATATACAAAGCAGGATCAAAACTGTATTCGGCCCTCATGCCACGTTCTGCGAAAACCGTGGCGTTGAGTTCGTCTATCTTTGCCTTAACGCCCTCCAACGCCTCAAGGACATTAGCATCTGAGGTCTTGCTAATGGCGAACCGCGCGGCCGGCAGCCCGTTGTGATAAATAAACCCTTCACGCTTTGGTGGTCCGTATTCCACGGTTGCCACATCGCCCAACGTGACCGGCAAGCCGTCGCGCCACTCTAAAATAAGACTTTCCAGGTCATCGACGTCATAGCGCCCCTCTATCCGCAGGGTGTAGCTACGTCTGCCCACATCTACCGCGCCGGAGGATATATTTGCCGAGCGCCCAATCCGATCCACCGCGCGGGAGAGATCAATACCTAACTCTGCGGCTTTATAAGGATCTACAACAATTTGGAGCTGATCGGACACATTGCCGCTGGTGTCGAACATATCGACCTTGGCTACGCCGTACAGCGACGCCAACTGAGGCACTATTTCCTGCCGCAGATAGCGCTTGTTTGCGATCAAATCGCTTTCTGTGCCTTCCAATTGCTCTACGTAGTATTCAATCAGCTGATCGTTAGCATCGCCCCACTCGCCCAGCGAGACCTGCGGTCGTTCGGCATTGGCTGGCAGTGGACGTAATCGATTAAGACGACTGGTCACTTCGATTAGCGCCCGCGTCATGTCAGTTTCCAGCGCAAATTCCAGCTGAATCCAACCAAAGTTGGGCATGCTCCAGGCTGCCATTTCGGTCATGCCCGGCGTGCCTTGCAGTACTTCTTCGACGGGAACGGTCAGCTCCGACTCGATCTCTTTAGGCGATGCACCAGGCCAGGCAAGCCCAATACTCATGACCGGCTTCTCTATCTGGGGGAGCAACTGAGCGGGAATGCGTGTGACAGAGATAATGCCAAGCAGCACAAGTACAGCGCCAATAATCGCCACCGCGGCCGGATTGGCCAAGCTTGCTTTGGTTAAGCGCATGGTGATCCCTGGTTATAAGACGTGGAGTGCAACATCTCAAAATGAATTCCTGCCTGCAAGTGACAAATGTCTTTTCCGCAGTTTTCATGTAAAAAAACAAACCTGGGGGGCTGATCTCTCTGGCGGTTTTGTCTTGATCCATTTTATCCAAAATGATTTCCCGCGATGAGAGAGCACCAAGTATGCGAGCAACGATCAACTTATACTTAGCGTCGTGATCAAACGTACGGCCCAAATACGTAACTACTCCTATGACCCTATAGCGCAAGAAACTTTTAACGCTTGAACTACGTATTAATGGGAAACCAAAACTGTATCCGTAACGCGTTTCCTGCATTTAGCGATTACTACTAATGACAATTGAGAAACCAAGATGCGACACCTGATTCCTATCATTGGCACGATGAAAACTGAGAAGCCCGAGGTCGTAGCGGTATTTGAGCAGGACCTTACGTGGCTCAGCCGAATGGCCAAAGGCATTCAGGAATACTGGGAGAATACTGAGCATCGATTTATCCGCCTGCACATGATCAATTTGCTCAACGTGATACTCAATATGCTGGCCGGCATATTATTTTTTGGTTGGAATTTCTTACACGTCACGCTTTTCTTGCTGCTTGATCTGACCTTTCAGGTTGTTGGTGATTGGATCAAGTACAAGTCCGCCTACCACGATTTCGCCTACGAGCTGCAAATGTTGGATAGGAGCGAGCGCGCCTTAAACTTGATTGCCGCCTTGGACAAAGCAAGGCGCAAAGGTGGTATCGCGACAGTAATGGTCCGACAGGGAACATACACCGGTCTGTTCAAGTATATGCTGGAGCCGCTGATATTCTTGGTCTTTATCGCCATCCTGCTTGCAAGGGCTGGCCCATTACTGGCAAACAAAATTGACCCATACATTCTGATTCCGATTGGCATTTCGCTGCTATTACACTGCGTACAAACCTGGCGCATTGTTAAACGTGCGCGGGCCGGCGAGGAAGAAAACGTTGAACTCTTGCCAGAAGCCCTGCCTTACACCTATTTCACAGCTATAGCGCTCACGCTTAGCTTTCCGTTAGCCTTGGGATGGGAGTACTTCGGAAATCTCATGTCCCAAAAAGGGCTTTCCAGCCTTGGTATGCCTACGGCCATGCTCGTTATCGCTTTGGGCCTCAATTGGTATTGGAAGACCACTTTCCTACGTCGCGAACGACTAATCGCAAAGTTTCTCCGCACCGACCCCAAACGACTGGCAAAACACGTTGCGTCGCGTTCCGATGACAATATGTCACCGGCTAACTCATCGTAAGCAGTGGCTGATTTCAGCCTTACCTAACCAACCCACCATCACCAATGAATAGGCTCACCCTTTAAATCGTAGAATTTGCCGTTGTCGTCCGCGGTCAATCCATCGATGACCTCGATAAGGCCGGAAACACTTTCCTGCGGGGTATAAGTTGCGTTCTCGCCACCCATATCCGTCTGCACCCAGCCGGGGTGTAAGACCACGAAGGTAAATCCGTCGTCCTTAAACTCTTCGCTCCAAATCTTGTTGATTTGGTTTAACGCGGTTTTGCTCGCTCGGTAGGAATACAGCCCGCCGGTAGAATTGGCTATGCTGCCCAAACCCGAAGACATATTGACCACCGTTTTGCCTTCGCCAGCCTGCAGATTGGGCATCAGCGCCTGGGTGACGCGAATCGGGCCCATGGTATTAACGTCAATGGTCTTCATAAACACGTCCGCCGATACCTTATCCAGGGTGCTATCGTCGCGATAGAGGTAGCCAGCGTTATTGATGAGCAAATCAATCGCTTGGCCATCCAGCGTCTGGGCCAGCGCAGCCACACTATCGTCATCGGTAACATCCAACTGCACCACCTGCGCTGCAACAGCGCGAAGTTCTTCGGCTTCTTCTGGCGCACGTGCTGTACCGATAACGTGATAACCCTTGTCAGCAAACTGCGTGGCGTATTCCAGACCAATACCTCTATTGGCGCCTGTGATGAGCACTGTGCTCTTGCTCGAATCGTCTGCACAGCCTAGCGGCAGTCCCATACATAATAAAACGACGACCAAAATCCAGTGCTTCATCACTCATCCTCCGTAGAATTTTTAGCGCATTGGCTACCCATCGCAGCCAGTCACATTGAATCTCTCAAGGTTCACAATAGCAGGATGACTGCGGTTTGACGTCGGCATCGGCAAAAGCCCGCACCACGTGCACAATCATATCGGTCTCGC